>CAIMVB010000024.1 GCA_903844785.1 uncultured Rhodospirillales bacterium
GCAAAGGGCCAGCCTTCTTCCAAAGTCACTAGGCGATTGGTCTTGCGCACAGAAGCCGCGATGGTTTCAGTATCTAAGGGCCGGACGGACCGCAGATTGATCACCTCGGCGCTGATCCCCTGTTCCGCGAGTTTCTCCGCTGCCTGCATGGCCATGCCAACCATGATGGAGAAGGCCACAATGGTCACATCGCTGCCTTCGCGTTCCACCTTCGCCTTGCCAATCGGCAGCACGAAATCATCCGCGGTCGGGCATTCAAAGCTCTGCCCGTAGAGGATTTCATTTTCCAGCACGATCACCGGATTGGGGTCACGGATGGCGGCGCGCAGCAAGCCCTTCGCATCAGCAGCCGACCACGGCGCTACAACCTTCAACCCCGGACAATGCGCATACCAGGAAGCGTAGCATTGCGAATGCTGCGCCGCGACGCGGGAAGCCGCGCCATTCGGGCCGCGGAACACGATGGGGCAACCAAGCTGCCCGCCCGACATATACAAGGTCTTGGCGGCAGAATTGATGATCTGGTCAATTGCCTGCATAGAAAAATTGAAGGTCATGAATTCAACAATCGGCTTCAGGCCGGTAAAGGCCGCACCGACCGCCATGCCAGTGAAGCCATGTTCGGTGATGGGCATATCCATCACGCGGCGCGCGCCAAATTCTTCCAGCAAGCCTTGGCTTATTTTATAGGCGCCCTGGTATTGCGCAACTTCTTCGCCGATCAGGAAAACATCCGCATCGGCGCGCATTTCAGCCGCCATGGCATCGCGCAAGGCTTCGCGAACGGTGATAGTCTTGGTCGGGCCCCAATCCTTCTCGGGCGTTGCAGCGCGGGGCGCGGCGGGCACGGAAGCCGGGACAGGCGCGGCAGCCACGGGGGCTGGGGCCGCCATCGGCGCGGGCGCGGCCTTCACGCCACCAGCGCCGCCATCCAATTCGGCAATCGCCGTATTCACCGAGACATTTTCCGTGCCTTCGGGGACCAGAATGGCGGTGAGCACGCCTTCATCCACCGCTTCCACTTCCATGGTCGCCTTGTCGGTTTCAATTTCGGCGATCACTTCGCCGGATTTCACCTTATCGCCGGTCTTTTTCAGCCAGCGGGCCAGCTTGCCTTCCGTCATCGTGGGGGAAAGCGCGGGCATGAGGATAACGGCACCCATTTCAGCCAACCTCCACCAGAATATCAGTCATCAATTCGGATTCCGGCGGTTCCGGGCTTTCCTGCGCGAAATCGGCGCTGTCCTGGACAATCGCCTTCACCTCATCATCAATCACCTTCAGATCGGCCTCCGTCACGCCGAAATCGTCCAAAAGCGCCTTTCGGGCGGTTTCGATGCAATCCGATGTTTCGCGCATTTTCTGCACTTCTTCACGCGTGCGATACTTCGCGGGGTCAGACATGGAATGGCCGCGATAGCGATAGGTCTTCATTTCAAGCAAATACGGCCCCTTGCCGGCGCGGCAATGCGCCACCGCGCGTTCGCCAGCTTCCCGCACGGAAGCCACATCCATGCCATTCACCTGTTCACCGGGGATGCCCCAGGCCGCGCCATTCTGCGACAGATCGCGGGACGCCGAAGCACGCTCCACACTCGTGCCCATGCCGTATTTGTTGTTTTCAATGATGAAAATGCAGGGCAGCTTGAACAGCGCGGCCAGGTTCAGGCTTTCAAACACCTGCCCCTGGTTGGAAGCGCCTTCGCCGAAATAGGTCAGCGCAACCCGGCCATCCTGCCGATACCAATTGGCGAAGGCGAGACCATTACCGAGTGACGCCTGCGCGCCAACAATCCCATGCCCGCCGTAAAACCCGGTTTCACGACTGAACATATGCATGGACCCACCCTTGCCCTTGGAATAGCCGCCAATGCGCCCGGTGAGTTCCGCCATCACGCCACGGGCTTCCATGCCGGTGGCCAGCATATGCCCGTGATCGCGGTAGGAGGTGATAACCTGGTCCCCCGGCTTCAGGCACATTTGCATGCCGACAACGACAGCTTCCTGGCCGATATAAAGGTGGCAAAAGCCACCAATCAGCCCCATGCCGTAAAGCTGGCCGGCTTTTTCTTCAAAGCGGCGGATCAGCAGCATATCGCGATAGGCGCGGAGCGTTTCTTCGCGCGATAGGCTGGGGGCTTTGGCTTTGCCGCGCCGCTTGCTGGCGGTTTCGGTGGGCTGGGGCATTGGGTGGTCCTCCGCAACTTAGCTTCCAAGTGCAATTAACGCCCGGAATAATCAAAATTCAAGCCTTGAAATCCTAAAAAATCGTGTTTTTGCAATGTAATACTTAAATTAACCGCAATTCAGTTAAGTGTTTGTTTCGCCTTATTCAAAGGCGCAAAGGTGGCAAGCACGCAAGGCAAGCCAAGCGCCCTAAGGCTTGAAAAACCAGCAAAAGTGGTAATGCCACCAGCCCAGGCGCACAGGGCTAATAAAGCCGGCGTTCCGGCCCATAGGGGATGATCACCTCATCCCGCCCGACCATGTTCAAAAGGGACCGCGCACGTTCTTCAAGCTGGTCCCGATCAAGCCTATCGCCACGCAGACCAACCACGCGGCGTTCCATGGCGTCACGCTCAGCCTCAGAACGGGCAAGTTCAGTCCGTGCGGCCACAATATCGGCCTGGCGCTTTTCGCGCGCCATCAAGCCGCGTTCGCCATGCACGGCATGCCACGCGAAATAGCCGGAAACCGCCAGAAAAGCGGCCGGAACCAGCATCCCTTTCAGGACCCGCTTGAAGGTGGAAAGCAGCGCCATGGGCGCGGTTACTCCGCAAACTGTAGTAAGACCTACAGAATCAATTCCCGAGGCACTTGTCCAGAGGTGTTTCACCAAACCGTCAAGAAAGCCGCGAAATCTCTTCCTAAATCAGATTTTCTTGACAGCCATCATCTGCGCGACCCCTGATGGGTTATGCGGAAGGCCAAGCCGATGGGCTGGCTGCGGCGCTCGCCTATCGCTATCAACTCCGCCCCGGCCAGCTTACGGAAGCCCGGGCGCAAAGCTTCGATGCCGATTACGCCCAAGCCCTTACCGAATTGCGGGAAAACCCTGCTGGTTTCGGCGCCGCCACGCCGGAAGTCGCGTGTATCCTATGGCGTTGGCGGGCGATGAACCGGCGGGCCGAAAGCGCCACCAAAGGCGGGCAGCGCGCCCTTGGCCATTACCACCAATATGTCGCGAATTATCTGGCCAGGCGCCGGGGTTAGCGCTTCAGCACACCCCGGCCAGCATAACGCGCCGCCGGGCCAAGCCCTTGTTCAATGCGGATCAATTGATTGTATTTCGCCAGCCGGTCCGAACGGGAAAGCGACCCGGTCTTGATCTGCCCGCAATTGGTCGCGACCGCCAAATCCGCAATGGTCGCATCTTCGCTCTCGCCGGAACGGTGGCTCATTACCGCGCGGTACCCGGCGCGATGGGCCATTTCCACCGCTTCCAAGGTTTCGGTCAGCGTGCCGATCTGGTTCACCTTCACCAGAATGGCATTTGCCGTCGCCGTTTCGATACCCCGGCGCAGGCGTTCGGGGTTGGTCACGAAAAGATCATCGCCCACCAGCTGCACCTTGGCGCCGATCTTATCCGTCAGCAGCTTCCAACCGGCCCAATCATCTTCCGAACAGCCATCTTCGATCGAGACAATCGGCCATTTCGCGGTAAGCGCGGCCAAATATTCCACCATGCCTGCGGGGTCGAGCTTTTTGCCCTCACCTTCCAGGGCATAGACGCCATCATGGAAGAATTCGGTCGCGGCGCAATCGAGCGCGAATACCACATCTTCACCCGGGCGATGGCCTGCCGCCTCGCAAGCCTTGGTGATGAAGGCCAAAGCCTCATCAGCGCTTTTCAGATTTGGGGCGAAGCCGCCTTCATCGCCGACATTGGTCGAATGCCCGGCATCATGCAGCGCCTTTTTCAGCGCCATGAATACTTCTGAGCCAATGCGCACCGCATCGGCCATGGTGCCGGCAGCGACCGGCATGATCATGAATTCCTGAATATCAATCGGGTTATCGGCATGCTTGCCGCCATTGACGATATTCATCATCGGCACCGGCAAGGTGCGGGCGAAAACACCGCCGACATGGCGGTAAAGCGGAATGTTCAAATCCGCCGCCGCCGCCTTGGCTACCGCGAGAGAGACCGCCAGCATCGCATTGGCACCAAGCCGCGCCTTATTGGGCGTGCCATCCAATTCGATCATCGTCTCGTCAATTTTGACCTGATCCAGCGGATCAAGGCCCGAAATCGCATCGAAGATTTCACCTTCAACGCTTGCCACCGCCTTCAGCACGCCCTTGCCGCCATAGCGGGCCTTGTCGCCATCGCGGAGTTCAACTGCCTCATGCGCGCCAGTGGAAGCGCCGGAGGGCACAATGGCGTGACCGCGGGCGCCGGTGTCCAGCACCACCTCGGCCTCGACAGTCGGATTGCCGCGAGAATCGAGCACTTCGCGGGCGATGATATCGGCGATGGCAGCCATGGCGGATGATTCCGGTTGCAGAGGGTTAGAACGGCTGGCTACACCGCCCTGCCCGGGGCGCCAAGACCCGGCAAGAAAGGGCAGGTTCCCTCAACCGCGCGCTGGGGGTATGGCTTGCCGAACGTTGAGAAAGGAACCCCCCATGTTGGATCGCCCGCACCCCACCCCGGCCGCCCCCTCGGCGGACCCCTTTGCGCTCGCCAAGGCGCTGTCCGGGCTGCATTTCATCGGCGGCGCCTATGTGCCGGCGCGCAGTGGCAAAAGCTTCGCGGTGGTGAACCCGGCCACCGGCATTGAAGTGGCGCGTGCGGCGGAAGGCGATGCGGCGGATGTGGATGCGGCGGTGACCAATGCCGCCAAGGCGCAGAAGGAATGGGCCAAGATGCCGGCGCGCAAGCGCGGCGCCCTGGTGCATCAATGCGCCGCGCTGCTGAAGGAACACGTGGATGAATTGGGTCGGCTGATTGCGCTTGAAACCGGCAAGGCACTCCGCACCGAAAGCCGCGTGGAAGCCAATGTTGTCGCCGATGTTTTCGAATTCTTCGGCGGGCTTGGCAGTGAATTGAAGGGCGAAAGCGTGCCCTTCGCCCCCAATGTGCTTTCCGTGACGGTGCGTGAACCGCTTGGCGTGGTGGGCGCCATCATCCCCTGGAATGTGCCGATGCTGCTGATGGCGCTGAAAGTGGCGCCGGCTTTGGTGGCGGGTAATGCGGTGGTGGTGAAAAGCGCGGAAGAAGCGCCGCTAGCCGTGCTGCGTATTTGCGAAATCATGAACCGCGTGCTGCCGCCAGGTGTATTCAATATGGTGAGCGGCTTCGGCCCGGAATGCGGCGCGCCGCTGGTGGCCCATCCGCTGGTGAAGAAAGTGACCTTCACCGGGTCGGTTGAGACCGGGAAGATTGTCTATCGCGCTGCGGCTGAAAAGCTGATCCCCGTCACGCTGGAATTGGGCGGGAAAAGCCCGATGATCGTCTTCGCCGATTGCGATTTCGACAAGACCGTCTCCGGCGCGCTGACGTCCATGCGCTTCACGCGCCAGGGGCAAAGCTGCACCGCGGCATCGCGCATTTATGTGGAACGGCCGATTTTTGACCGTTTCGTCACCGCCATGAAGGATGCGGTGAATGGCATGGTGATGGGTGATCCCCTGGATGAGAAGACGGATATCGGCACCATCATCAGCCAGGGCCAGTTCGATAAGGTAAAGGGCTTCATTGCCGAAGGCACGGCCACATCGGGTGCGACAGCGCATGTCTGCAGCCGCATGCCGGAAGACCCCGCGCTGAAGAAAGGCTTGTTCCTGCAGCCGGTGATCTTCACGGGCCTGACACGCGAAAGCCGCCTGGTGCAGGAAGAAATCTTTGGCCCGGTGACGGTGATCCAGCCCTTTGATGACCCGGAATCGGTGCTGGCCGAGGCGAATGATTCCGTCTACGGCCTGGCCGCCAGCCTTTGGACCAATAACCTGAAGGTCGGGCTTGATCTGGCGCATCGGCTGGAAGCGGGCTTGGTGCAGATCAATCAGAACCTGGTCGTGCAGGCCAATCTTTCCTATGGCGGCGTGAAGCAATCCGGCCTTGGCAAGGAAGCGTCACTGGAAGCCATGATGGAACATTTCACCCACAAGAAGACCATTATGGTGAATATGGGTTAAGGGGAGAGGCATCATGGGGCGTTGGTTCGCGGCAGCGATGCTTGCATTGGTCTTAGCGGGCTGTGCGCCGGAAGCGCCAGCGCCCCAGACAATCCCCGAACCGCCCGGCCCCGGCCTGGTTGGCTGGCGCCCCATTGGCTTCAATAATGAATTATTCGAAAGCGGCTATGTTCAGGAACGCGAATTGAATATCTCAGGCCCGGTGCGCCGGGCCTGGATTATGCTCAATTTGCGGGAGTCGATCCCCATTCCAGAAACCGGCGGGCGGGCGCTTTCGGTGCGCTTCATTGGTGAATATCGGTGCGCGGAACGGCTCTGGCGCCCGCTGGAAGGCGCCTGGTTCGCGCGCCGCAATGCCCAGCAACCCGTACACGCGGAACGCCCGCGGCGGAGTGGGTTCCGCCCGGCGGCGCCGGGGACGCTGGATGGGGCATTTTTGGATGCGGCTTGTGGGTTGTGAGTAAGTAAATACTCAAAAATGCACCAGCCTCTCAGTTTCCAAGCGCCTGATTAGGCTATTTTTCATTACCCGCATGCATAAAGCGGTGGTATCTTCGCGTGATTGAGGCCGATCAGAGGAATGGTTCTCGATGAAATTTTCAGAACGGCTCCGTGATTTAGGACTCAAAATTCTAGCCCGTAAGGGTTTTAAGAAAGGCGCCTTTAGCAAGGGTGCGACGAATATAAGGCAATCTGCATCTTCTACGGACGTTTCAAAAGAAATCGGCAAGACTGTCGGTGGTTCCCCATCAGCCAGGAAAGCACAGCGCGGTTATTATCACCTTGCCTCGGCAGCCAAAGTACTCGAAGGTCGCATCGATGCCCTTGCATGCTCTATCCCTACAGGATCCACGATATTAGATATCGGCTGCAATGATGGCACGATTTCATCAGCCTTGATTGATCGTGGTGTTTTAAAGAAGGCTTATGGCATAGACCTGGAAAATATTATTGCGCATGAACGGCCAGAGTTTGAATTCATTGAAGGCGATATTCGCGCCATGGATATTGCATCCCTGCCAGATGCGGATGGTGTCCTGCTTCTGAATGTACTGCATCACCTGATCAGATCCTCACGCAAGCGTGCGCAAGAAATTTTGGATGGCCTTCTCCAGCGATACAAGTTTGTCTTTATTGACCTCGGCTCTTTCTCTGAGGAGGAGGATCGGGGTTGGCGCAGGGCAATCGGACGGCATTGGAATTCCGATGCTGAGATGTGGGACTCCCTATTCCAAAAGGCCGCCTGGCGCTTCAAGCTACTCCGCTACCCAGCCCAGGACGGAGGCCATCGAGTACTCTGGAAACTCTACCATACGCCCTATGAACTCAGGGAGTTTTCTGTAGTCCAGTCTTTTGTAAAGACGCCCGGTTCTTGGCCAGGCGACAAGGCGCTTCTCCCGATTGGGGATGTGAATGAGCTTTCGAAACCACCGGCCGGCCGCGTCATTTTCGAAAAAATCATCTCCGCACAGCGAGACATCTTCTGGGTGAAACGCTATCTCCCGCCATTACGCCCTGGCGTTGCGTCTATGGAATATGAGATTTGGCGTGCAGTCAAAAAGAACCTAGAGGAGAGAAAGTTATCTTCAGAAAAGAAATTTGTTCATCTGGCTGTCTCGGAATTGGTGGAGTTTCCTGATCCACGCGTTGTCTGCGCGATTTATGAGCCTGATATCCTCGCATCAGCGGCTGTTCATTTCCAGGATTGGATCAAGTTTTTTGATGCTTCGGATGCCTATCTGCTTGGGGCATTTGCTGCACGGACACTAAGCATGAGAGATCTGCGCCGCGTGAAGATCATCCATATCTGCGATTTTCAGGCTGTTTCAGCGTGGGATGGGATTAAGCTTATTGATTTTGAACCGAATTTCTGGGCGAGACGGTTTCTGCTGGATAAAGGGGAATGAAGTCTTGGTTCTGCTGTCGCTGCATCGCGCTCAATTATGAATAAAGGCCCCTTACTCCGCTGTTCCAAACATCCGATACCGTAAATCATTCATGATGCTCCTGTCCGGCCCCAGTGCCTCAATTTTGCGAAAGATCGCCAGCGCATCCTTGATTTTCTTTTGATTACGGAGCACGTCACAGAACGCGACAAGCCCTGGCACCCAATCCGGATCAATTGCAACAAGCCTTGTGAGGATTGTTTCGGCTTGGTTCATTGCACCCATTGCCATCAACGCCTGGGCATAACGAAGCTGAATTTTTGGAGGCGCATCAAGCACAGCTTGCTGTTCTTCCATAATTGCAGCCGCTTCATCTGCGCGCCCAAGCTTCAACAAAGCATCAATGATTGGATGATTGACTAAAATGGACTCTGGCCCCTGGGCCAAAGCCTCCGCCAAGATCATACGCAGTGCCTCAATATCAGCCCCTTGTTTCAATCGGGCTTCGGCCAGTAGCACGGCCAGCGAATGATCCTCAGAATACAGCATCAAGGCTCGGCCTGCCTCGGTCGCCGCATCTTCGTAGCGTTGCTTGGCGGATAAGGCTTCTATCAATGCAGTCCAGCTACTCACCGGCGCATTGGCCAAGGCAACCGCACGTTCAAATGCGTTGATGGCCAAGTCCAGCACACTACGCCTCATGGCATGGCGACCAAGCAGCATCCAAAGTGATCGATCTTCAGGCATAAGATCACATGCAGCCTGAAGCATTTGTAAGCCCTCTCCATTTCGGCGTTGGGCCACCAAAATGCCAAATAGCGTTGCATGCGCTTCACTCGCACGCGGATCAATTTCCAAAGCGCGACGCGCGACCTGTTCTGCCTCAACAAGACGTTTATCGTATCTGAGCCAGGCTGCAAATCTGCATTGGATGGTCACGGATTCCGGAAATATTAGTGATGCTTCATGCGCAAATTTTATCGCTTGTGTATACCGCCGTGCGGCTGATAGGGCACTCAAGATCTGAAGGTGCCAAATCTCTTTTGCAGGTTGTAATTCGCTGGCCGCAGTGAAGGCATTGATCGCCTGTTGGTATTCACCCATGCGCTGCGCCTGGCGCCCAAGTCTTCCCTGCAAGGCCAAGCTATCTGGCCGAATGCGACAAGCCTCCGCCAGGACATCAAGACTTTCCTGCTGCCTTTCACGTCGGATCAGCGCATCCGCCAGAACGATCCATAAATCTTCAGATTCCGGTTCAAGAAGCAATGCCTCCCGCGCTGCGACTTCGGCTTCTATCAACGCACCCGCAGCCAATAGGGACTGCGCATGTTGGGTACGAAATTCAGCATCTTGCGGCCAAAGGTTTACGGCCTTGGAAGCCAGGGCGGCGGCTTCCCCAAATTGGCGGGCGCGCCACAGCTTCGCCAAAGCGCCCTTTGCCGACGCCAAATCTGCCAGTTCGGGAATGTCAGATGCCACCATGCGCCCCATATCGAGCGGAAAGCCCGAAGCGCTTAGTTAATAAACGATACTCATTGCCGCAAGCTGAATGGCCTAAGCCCCGCGCCGGCGCCCACCCGCGAAAAGCACCAGCAGGATCGCCACTGCGGATGCCGCCGTGAACAACCCAAAGCCATTCACATAGCCAATCATCGCCGCCTGGCGCGTGATCTCGCTGCTCATTTTCGCCAATTCCGGCACGGTTTCCACGCCAAAGCCGCCCATGGACCCCGGCAATTGCAGCGTCCGATTAAAGGGCGAGATCATTTCCGTCATGCGGCTGTAATTCGCCGCACCCGAGCGAATAATCTCAGCAACACTCAGCGAAATGAACAGGCTTGAGCCGATATTGCGCAGCAGATGGAACATCGCCATGGCTTCCGGCAAATGCTCCCGATCAAGCGTCTTGAAGGTAAGCACGGTCAGTGGCACCCAAATGATGCCAACGGAAATCCCCTGCAGCACGGCGTTCCACAGCAGGGCTTCTTCGCTGACATTCAAATCAAAACTCATCAGCCAAAGCCCCGCCGCCACCATGGCGGCGAAGCCTATCGCCATGCCAATGCGCGGATCCCAGCGCCCGATCAGAAAAGTCAGCGCAAATCCAATGGTCCCGCCTATGCCGCGGAAGCCCACGATTTCCCCAATCACGCTATCCGGATAGCCCGCATATTGCTGGAGCAAGGACGGCAGCAGCACAATCGGGGTGAAATTCACCATGCCGTAGATGAACACCAGCAAAAGCCCCAGCGCATAGTTCCTATCCAGCAGCAGGCGCAGATTCAAAAACGGCTGCTTCGCCGTCAGACTATGGGCGATGAAAACATAAAACGCCAAAGCCGCGATGACAGATTCGATAATGATTTCGGTCGATTCATACCAATCAAGCCTTTGCCCACGAGACAGCACCAATTGCACGCAGCCAATCGCCACCGTCAGCGCCAGAAAGCCGGTCCAATCCAGGGGCGTTGGCTGCCCCGGCTTATCCCGCGGCAGGGTTGCCCAAAGCGCGAAGCTGGCCAGCACCCCCGCCGGCACAATCATGTAAAAAGCCCAGCGCCAGCCATAAGCCTCAGCCAATTGCCCGCCGAATACCGGGCCAATCACTGGGCCCAGCACCACGGTCATGCCGAAGATGGAACTCACGAGCCCCGCCTGCTTGCGCGGGAAACTATCCAGCACAATCGCATTGGCCAAAGGGATCACCGGCGCGCCGATGCCGCCCTGCACAATGCGCCACAGCACCACGGTTTCGAGTGATTCTGCCTGCCCCACCAGATAGGTCGCGACGGTGAAGCCGGCCACGCAAAACAGCATCACCCGCCGCCGGCCTGAACGCGCCACCAGCCACCCGGTCATGGGCGTTACAATCGCCGTTGCCAGAATATTGAAGGTGGTGGTCCAGGCGATTTCATCCGCCGTCGCGGCTAGGCTGCCTTGCATCTGCGGCAGCAGGGTTGAAGCCACCAGCAGCGTGGTCGCGTAAAGTGTCGCACCCATCACCACTGCGGCCAGAATCAGGCTCCGCCGCAGCACGGAAAGCTGCAGGATGGGGTTGTTGTCTTCCATCAATACCCGCGCCCGCCCGCCAGGGCGGCTTGCGCGTTTCGCGATATTTTCACCCGCAACCCTATGGCGGACATGGGCTTTTCCTGCCACACTAAGCCTAATGAGGAAACGAATACTGCCAATTCTTGCCGCGGGTGGCGAGCCCTGGCGTAGCCCTTTCCCAGGAATTGGGCGCTGAGATGCAAGGCCGGCTACTGAGATTTGTCCTGCTGATTGTGGTGCCAGCGCTGGCCCTTGTGGTTGCAGGCGCCTTTTGGCTGACCGGCGGGCGCTATATCACCACCGAAAACGCCTATGTCCGTGCTGATATTGTGCTGATTGCCCCGGAAGTTGCAGGCCGCATCACGGAAGTTCTGGTGCGTGACCATGCCCAGGTGGCGCCCGGCGCCGTGCTGATCCGGCTGGACCCCACGCCCTTCCGCCTGACCTTGGAAAAGGCCGAAGCTGAGCTGGAATCCGCCCGCACCCAGGTGGAGCTTTCCCGCGCCACCTTCCAGGAAACCCAGGGCGAAATGGCGGAGCTTGAAAAGCGCGTCGCTTTCCTGCTGCGCCAAGCGCGCCGGCAGGAAGAATTGGCCAGCCGCGGCATCGCCCCCACCGCGCGCATGGAAGAAACCCAGCATGATGCCCAGGTGGCGCAGGACCGCATGAATGTGCTGCGCCAAAGACTCGTGCGCCTATTGACCACGCTGAAGGGCGATGTGGATTTGCCCGTGGATGACCACCCCCAAGTGCGGGAGAAAATGGCCGAACGGGACCGCGCGGCGCTGGATTTGGGGCGCACCGAAATCAAGGCGCCGGCGGGTGGCACGGTGGTGAATTTGCGCCTGCAAGTGGGTGAGCAATTGCGCGCCGCGACGCCGATATTCTCCTTGGTGTCGGAAAACCGCCCCTGGGTGGATGCGAATTTGAAGGAAACCACCCTGACCCACGTGGCCGTGGGCCAGCGCGTGGATGTGGTGCTGGATATCTACCCGAATGTGACCTGGAAGGGTGTGGTGGAAAGCATCAGCCCGGCCACGGGGGCGGAGTTTGCGATCCTGCCGCCGCAAAATGCCTCGGGCAATTGGGTGAAGGTGGTGCAGCGCCTGCCGGTCCGCATCCGCCTTGAACCCCATGCGGGGGAACCACCGCTGCGCGCCGGCGTGACCGCGACGGTTTCGATTGATACCGGGCGCGGGCGGAGTATTGCTGATGTGGTGACGGGATTCTTTGATTTGTTCAGGGCCTCTTCACCGCGTGAGCAC
>CAIMVB010000025.1 GCA_903844785.1 uncultured Rhodospirillales bacterium
GCGATTCTGGAAGCGATTGATGCGGAAGTGCCGCTGATTATCTGCATCACGGAAGGCATTCCGGTGCTGGATATGGTGAAGGTGAAGCGCGCGCTGGATGGCTCCAAATCCCGCCTGGTTGGCCCGAATTGCCCGGGCGTGA
Source organism: uncultured Rhodospirillales bacterium (assembly GCA_903844785.1). Lineage (GTDB taxonomy): Bacteria > Pseudomonadota > Alphaproteobacteria > Acetobacterales > Acetobacteraceae > Neoroseomonas. The sequence goes on from CAIMVB010000025.1 coordinate 143, forward strand.
TCACGCCGGGCGCCTGCAAAATCGGCATCATGCCTGGCCATATCCATAAGCCGGGTTCGGTTGGCATCGTCTCCCGTTCTGGGACGCTCACCTATGAAGCGGTGGCGCAAACCACCGCTGCCGGGCTTGGCCAATCAAGCTGCGTTGGCATTGGCGGTGACCCGGTGAAGGGCATGGATTTCATCGAGGTGCTGGAGATGTTCCTGGCCGACCCCGATACCAAATCCATCGTCATGATTGGTGAGATTGGCGGGCAATCCGAAATCCTGGCCGCTGAGTATCTGAAGCGGGAGAATTTCGCCCCCGGCAAGCCGAATAAGCCGGTGGTGGGCTTCATTGCCGGTGCCACGGCCCCTCCGGGCCGGCGCATGGGCCATGCCGGGGCGGTGATCTCCGGCGGGGCGGATACGGCGGAAGCCAAAATGGCCGCCATGAAAGCCGCCGGGATTCATGTTGCGGATAGTCCTTCTGCGCTAGGCTCCACCATGGTTAAGGCGCTTGGCGGCTGATTTTGCCCTGAAGTTACATCGGGGGGACTGCCGCATCGGGCGTTAAGGCCCTATGCTCGCAGTCCTCGGCCCCGGTGCCGGGGCGTTGCACGGCACCACAAGAACACATCCGCCCAACCCATCCAGGGAATCCAAGGCGGAAGGGAGAAGGTTGATGGCCGGAGTGGACATTCTCGCAACCGCGATGACGGGGGCGAATGCTGCCTATCTTGCTGATCTCTACGCCAGATGGACAGAAAACCCGGGAAGTGTGGACCCCACCTTCGCGGAGCTTTTCGCTTCCCTGAATGATGAGGCGCGGGCGGTATTGACCGATGCCTCTGGCGCTTCCTGGGCGCCACGCATCCGGGGCGCCTTCGGGCCGGATCCTGAAAAGCCAGCCCCTGCCAAGGGCGCCAAGCCCGGCGCGGCGGACCCGGAAGCCACGCGCCGCGCGGTGCTGGATTCGATCAGGGCGCTGATGCTGATTCGCAGCTATCGCGTGCGCGGGCATCTGGAAGCGCGGCTTGATCCGCTTGGCCTGCAAGTGCCCAAGCCCCATCCGGAACTTGACCCCAAAACCTATGGCTTCTCGGATGAGGATTGGGACCGGCAGATCTTCCTTGATTTCGTGCTGGGCAAGGAAACCGCCAGCCTGCGCGAGATTCTGGCCATCTGCCGCGCTTCCTATTGCGGTTCGATCGGCGTGGAATTCATGCATATCCAGGACCCGGATCAGAAATCCTGGATCCAGCGCCGCATTGAAGGCGCGCCCTGGAATGGCGCTTTCGATACCGCACAGAAAAATCAAATCCTGCAGCAATTGACCGAAGCGGAAGGCTTTGAAGCCTTTTGTGCGCGGAAATTCGTGGGCACCAAGCGCTTCGGCCTGGAAGGTGGGGAGACGACCATTCCGGCGGTGCAGGCGGTGATTGAAACCGCGGCCAAGCAGGGGGCGAAGGAAATCGCCATTGGCATGGCGCATCGTGGCCGGTTGAACATGCTGGTCAATGTCGTGAAGAAATCCTTCACGCAGGTATTTTCGGAATTCAAAGGCAATTCCAGCAACCCGGACGATACCGGTGGTTCAGGCGATGTGAAATACCACCTGGGCACCAGCACCGATATCGAAATTGCCGGCAATAAGGTTCACCTTTCCCTGCAACCCAATCCTTCGCATCTGGAAGCGGTGGACCCGGTGGTGGCGGGCAAGGTACGCGCGCGCCAGGATATGTCGGGGGATACCAAGGGCCGGCGTTCGGTCATGGGCATTCTGCTGCATGGCGATGCGGCCTTTGCCGGGCAGGGCGTGGTTTATGAAACCCTCGCGATGAGCCAATTGGTTGGTTATCGCACCGGCGGCACATTGCATATCGTCACCAATAACCAGATCGGCTTCACCACCGTACCGCTGCACGCCTATTCCGGCTTGTATTGCACCGATGTGGCGAAATCCGTCCAGGCGCCGATCCTGCATGTGAATGGTGATGATCCGGAAGCGGTGGTGTTCTGCGCGCGGCTTGCTGCCGAATTCCGCATGGTTTTCGGCGCAGATGTGGTGCTGGATATCGTCTGCTATCGCCGCCACGGCCATAATGAAAGCGATGAGCCAGCCTTCACCCAACCGATCATGTACAACCGCATTCGCGAATTGCGTACCACGCGCAATCTTTATGCGGAACGCCTGGCGCAGGAAGGCTCAGTGCCGGCCGAATCATCCAAGGCGATGCTGGATGCCTTCAATGCGCGTCTGGAAGAAGCGTTTGATGCTTCGCAATCCTATCGCCCGAACAAGGCGGATTGGCTGGAAGGGCATTGGTCCGGCCTGCGCCCTGCCGGTTCCACGGATGAGGCGGAGCAGCTTGAAGCCACGTCAGTTTCACCGGAAACGCTGAAGGAAGTTGGGCTGGCGCTTGCGCGCGTGCCGGCGGATTTCGGCGTCAATTCCAAGATCGCACGGCAGTTGGAACAAAAGCGCCAGGCGATTGAAACAGGCGAAGGCATTGATTGGGCAACCGGTGAGGCCTTGGCCTTCGGTTCCTTGTTGCTGGAAGGCCATCGTGTGCGGTTGTCAGGCGAAGATGTGCAGCGCGGCACCTTCAGCCATCGCCACGCGGTGCTGATCGATCAAGCGAACCAGGCTGAATACACGCCGCTCAATAATATCCGCGAAGGTCAGGCGAAAATTGAAGCCTTCAATTCGCTGCTCGCGGAATTTGGCGTGCTGGGCTTTGATTACGGCTATTCGCTCGCTGATCCGAAGACGATGGTGCTGTGGGAAGGCCAGTTTGGTGACTTCGCCAATGGCGCGCAGGTGATCATTGACCAGTTCATCGCATCTGGTGAGACAAAGTGGCTGCGTATGTCTGGCTTGGTCATGCTGCTGCCGCATGGCTATGAAGGGCAGGGGCCGGAACATTCATCGGCGCGGCTTGAACGCTATTTGCAGCTTTGCGCTGAGCGCAACATGCGCGTCTGCAACTTCACGACGCCCGCCAATTACTTCCATGCGCTGCGCCGGCAGATGAAGGCGAATTACCGCAAGCCGCTTGTGGTGATGACGCCGAAATCTCTGCTCCGCCACAAGCTTGCCATTAGCAGCTTGTCGGAATTCGGCCCGGGTAGTGGCTTCCGGCATGTGATTGATGAGGTGGACAAGATCGCGCCGCCCAAGAAAATCCGCCGCGTCGTGCTGTGCACCGGTAAGGTTTATTATGACCTGCTGCAGGAACGCCGCGACAAGGGCATCAAGGATGTCGCAATTGTGCGCCTTGAACAGCTCTACCCCTTCCCGAAAATCAGCCTGCCGCCGGTTTTGGCGCAATATACCAATGCCGAAGTGGTCTGGTGCCAGGAAGAGCCGGAGAATATGGGCGCCTGGAATTTCGTGGACCGCAAGATTGAAGGCGTCTTGAAGACGCTGGATATCAAGGCGAAGCGCCCCGATTATGTCGGCCGGGAGGAGGCAGCGAGCCCTGCCACCGGTCTGGCCAAGGTGCATCAACAACAACAGGAAGCATTGGTGCGCGCGGCCCTGGCGGGCTGAGGCGCATTGGTTTTGGAACGGATCGAGCAATGACCGATATTGTCGTGCCCACTCTGGGCGAAAGCGTTTCTTCCGCCACCGTCGCGCGTTGGCTCAAAAAAGCGGGTGACGCCGTGGCGGCGGATGAGCCCTTGGTGGAACTTGAAACCGATAAGGTGACGGTGGAAGTGAATGCGCCGGTGGCGGGTGTGATTGCCGCCATTGCCGCCGATACGGGGGCGGAAGTGGCCCCTGGGTCCGTGCTGGGCAGCATTCAGGCCGGCGCTGCCGCGGCGGCGAAGCCTGCTGCTGCTGCACCCGCCCCGGCGGCCAAGCCTGCCGCCGCCCCGGCGCCAGCGCCTGCCGCTGCTTCGGGCCATGCGCCCATGCCGGCTGCTGCCAAGATGATGGCGGAAACCGGCGCTTCTGCCGCCGCGATCGGTGCTGGTTCGGGCAAGGATGGGCGTATCACCAAGGGTGATGTGCTGGCCTATTTGGCGCAGCCTGCTGCCGCGCCGGCAGCCGCACCTGCCGCGCGCGCTTCCCGCCCGCCCGAAGCGGGTGAAGAACGCGTGAAAATGACCCGGCTGCGCACCACCATCGCGCGCCGCTTGAAGGAAGCGCAGAATACAGCCGCCATGCTGACCACCTTCAATGAGGTGGATATGTCGGCAGCTATGGCGCTGCGTTCAGAATATCGCGATGCCTTTGAAAAGCGTCATGGCGTGAAGCTTGGCTTCATGTCCTTCTTCGTGAAGGCGTGTATCGCGGCGCTTAAGGAATTCCCCGCGGTCAATGCCGAAATTGATGGCGATGAAATCGTCTATAAGAATTTCGTGCATATGGGCATTGCGGTGGGCGGGCCTTCGGGCCTGGTGGTGCCGGTGTTGCGCAATGCCGATACGATGGGCTTTGCCGAAGTTGAAAAGCGCATTGGCGAATTCGGCAAACGC
>CAIMVB010000026.1 GCA_903844785.1 uncultured Rhodospirillales bacterium
ACCAGCGCCCCCGGCGCGGCACCTTTTGCGACAATGCCAAGCGCGCTTTGCACCGCCGAAAGATCAGGCCGGCCGCGCGCATCCAGCGGGGTTGGCACCGCGATCAACCAAATATCGGCCCCCTGCAAATCAGCGGCGTCGCCAGTGGCGCAAAATCCCCCCACCTTCGCGGCAGAGGCGGCCATTGCAGCCATGCGCGCCCGAGCTTGGGGGTCATAGCCGCAAACCCTGTACCCGCCGGCCAGGGCAGCCAGTGCGAGTGGGCGCCCAACATACCCAAGCCCCAATACGGCCACCCGCCCTCGCCCCAAACGAGGGGGGTAACCGACCATAGGCTGCAACATGACGGATGCCATATGTTATTAATTGTCTAAAATTTCAAAAATTCAACCATAAGTTACGTGAAGTGGCGCTTTTCCTCCCTATCTTCTGCACAGCAGAACCTGATGGTCCATGGACGGCCCCAGGGTGAGAAAGGCAAAAGCGATGCGTTCAACTTTGGGCAGTGCGGAAATGCTGCATGTGGTTGGCCACCCGCTCATCCAGCATCGGCTTTCGCAAATGCGCGAAAAATCCTGCTCCGTGCCGACCTTCCGCGCTCTTATGCGTGAAATAGCCCTGCTACTCGGCGCCGCCGCTTTGGCTGATCTGCCGCTCGAAGGGCGGGAGATCGAAACCCCGCTGGAGCACATGTCGGCGCCAAGGCTGGCCGGTAAGCCGCCGATTTTCGCCCCGATTTTACGCGCGGGGATCGGTTTTCTGGATGGCATGCTGACCCTGCTGCCCGAAGCGGGGGTGGCGCATATCGGTGTCTATCGAGACCACAAGACGCTTGAAGCCCATGAATATTACTTCAAGGCGCCAGAGGATTTGGCCGAACGCTTGGTAGTATTGCTCGACCCCATGCTGGCCACAGGCAATTCAGCGGTGGCCGCGCTGGATAGGCTGAAGGTGCGCGGCGCCAAGCGCATCCGCTTCATCTGCCTGCTGGCAGCACCCGAGGGTATTCAGCATGTGCGCGAAGCCCATCCCGATGTGCCGATCTGGACGGCCGCGGTGGATGAAAGGTTGGATGAGCGCGGCTATATCCGCCCCGGACTTGGCGATGCCGGCGATAGGGTATTCGGGACTTAATCCGCCGGCCCCAAAACTTCCTCAACCGGTCCATCAGCGATGATACGCCCGGAATCGAGCTTGATGGCGCGCGTGCACCATTGCCGCACAATCGCCATATCATGGGTCGCGATCACCAGAATATCGGCGCCGGTCACCAAACGGGTCAGGCGTTCTTCAGCCTTGGCCATGAAATCCGCATCACCGGCCAGGAACCATTCATCCATTAGCAGGATTTCGGGCGTGATGGCGGTCGCCATGGCGAAGGAAAGCCGCACATTCATGCCCGCCGAATAGCCGCGGATGGGCAGATCAATGAATTCACCAAGGCCAGAAAATTCAGCGACCTCATCGGCCAAGGCGCGGCCATCTTTCTCGCTCATGCCGCGATAAAGGCCGCGGAGCACAATATTCTCACGCCCCGTCAGAAGAGGGTTCATCCCCGCCCCTGGGTCAATCAATGAACCGATCTCCCCTTCCACGGAAAGGCGCCCGGCAACCGGTTCGTAAATGCCGGCGATGGTACGCAAAAGCGTTGTCTTGCCCGCGCCATTGGATCCGACCAGCGCCACCCTTTCACCCTTGCCGATGGTGAAATTCAGTTCCGCCAAGGCAGCCACCACCACGCGGCTTTCGGCATCGCGCTTCACACGCCGCGTGGCACCTTCGAAAAGCCGCTTTTTCAACGACCGGGCATTGTGGTGATAGAGCGGGAATTCAATGGTGAGCGCTTCGGCCTTGATGGAGGGCATAGGGTCAAACCCAAAACGCAATGCGCCCGCGGAAGCGGGTGAAGAAAGCCTGCGCCACAATCCAGAGCAGCACCGTAAAGCCTATGGCCGCAAACCAAACACCAACTTCAAGCGGCCGCCCCAGCAGCGGCGCGCGCATGGTTTCCATGATGGCATTGAAGGGATTGAACAGCAGCCAATGGGCATTATCCCCCAATTGTTCTGGCATCCAGATGATGGGGGTTATGAAAAAGCAAAGCTGCATCAGCGACGAAATGATGGGCGGAATATCGCGGAACCGCGCACAGATCATCCCCAAGAAAAAGGCTGCCCAAAAGGCATTACACACAAAAATAAGAAAACCCGGAATAAAGGCCAAAACGCCAATGCCAGGTGAGATATCGAACAAAAACATCACCGCAACAATCAGTGGCAGATTATGCGCAGCCACCAACAGGTTGCGTAGAATACAGCGCAACACATGCACCGTAAAAGGCAGGGAAAGCTGCCGGATGACAGATTCGGCCGAAGTGAAGCATTCAGCCCCATCGGTTACCGCCTGGCTCACCATGGCCCAAAGGATCAGGCTTATGGCAAGCCAAGGAAAGAAGGTGCCGGGGTCAACCTTCAAGATATGCGAATAGAAGAAGCCAAGCGCCACCACCATCGCCGCTGTGGTCAAGGTGACCCAGAAGGGCCCCAATACCGAACCGCGATAGCGATGCTTGATATCACCCCAAGCCAAGGCCGCCGCCAGGCGCCACTTGCCTAAACCTTCGCGTAAATCAGCCCCGGCGCGGCTTGCCCGCCGAGGATCAGACGCATCGAAGACACGCAAATGGGGATGGGTGGCGCTCATGCGTGGCTTCTAGCGCCTTCCCCAACCGCCGTCATGTAGGCAGAAATCGCCTAGCCCGCCGCTTCAGATATGCAGCGCCCGCCCATCCACGGCGAGTGCGGCTTCCTTCACCGCCTCATTCAGCGAAGGGTGGGCGTGGCAGGTGCGCGCCACATCTTCCGCACTCGCGCCGAATTCCATCGCCAAAGCCATTTCAGCGATCAGCGTGCCGGCATCCGGGCCGATGATATGCGCACCCAGCACCTTATCCGTGGCCTTATCGGCCAGGATTTTCACGAAACCATCCATATCGCCCATGGCACGCGCGCGGCCATTCGCCGTGAAGGGGAATTTCCCGACCTTATAGGCCGCGCCGCGCGCCTTGAGCTGTTCTTCGGTTTCACCCACCGAAGCCACCTCCGGCCAAGTATAGACCACACCGGGGATCGCGCCGTAATTCACATGCGGCTTTTGGCCGGCCAGCATTTCTGCCAGCGCCACACCTTCTTCTTCCGCCTTATGCGCCAGCATCGGCCCGGTGATCACATCGCCAATGGCGTAAATGCCCGGCACATTGGTGGCGTAATGGCCATCCACCTTGATGCGCCCGCGCTCATCCAAAGCAACCCCCGCCTTATCCAGCCCAAGCCCGGCCACATAAGGCCGGCGCCCAATGGCAACCAGCACGACATCGGCGGTGAGTTCCTCAGCCGCGCCGCCGGCAGCGGCTTCCAGCGTCAAGGTGACGCCTTTCTTTGACTTAGTCGCACCCATCACCTTGGTCTTGAGCTTCGTCTTGATGCCCTGCTTGGCAAGGATGCGTTCAAACGCCTTGCCCACTTCCAAATCCATGCTGGGCACCAGACGATCGAGGAATTCCACCACCGTCACTTCCGCACCAAGCCGGCGCCAGACGCTGCCCAATTCAAGCCCGATATAGCCGCCGCCAATCACCACCAGATGCTTCGGCACCGCGGTCAGTTCCAGCCCGCCGGTGGAGGTCACGATCTGCTTTTCATCTACCTCAACACCCGGCAGGGGAATGCTCTCACTCCCGCTCGCGATCACGATGTGCTTTGCGCTGTAGTCCTTGCCGGCAACGCTGACCGTGCCAGGGGCTTGGATGCTACCCTCACCCTTCAACCAGGTGACCTTGTTCTTGCGGAACAGGAACTCAACACCCTTTACATTGGCGCCGACCACTTCGCCTTTGCGCGCCAACATGCGCGCCAGATCAAGCTTCACCGCGCCCACACCCACGCCGTGATCGGCAAACTTATGCTGCGCTTCATCGAATAGTTCCGATGATTGCAGCAAAGCCTTGGACGGGATGCAGCCGACATTGAGGCAAGTGCCGCCAAGCGTTTCACGCTTTTCCACGCAAGCCACCTTCAGGCCCAATTGTGCCGCACGAATGGCGCACACATAGCCGCCGGGGCCGGCGCCAATCACGATCACGTCAAAAGCATCACTCATGGTCAGGCATCCTCAACCCTTGTCTTTCTAGGGGCCATGTTTGGACCGGTCAGGCGGGGCGATCAAGCCATGGAATTAGCTCTTGGGTTTTGTGTGATTTCTCCCCTATCCTTCCTTTGAAAGCAGCGCCGTCAGATGCGCGCTCGGGAGGAAGAAGCATGACGAAAAACACCGATATTTCGCGCCGTGCCCTGCTGGCCGGAAGTGGGGCGGCCCTGGCAGCCCCTGGCCTTGCCCTGGCGCAGGGGCGCTACCCGGACCGGCCCATCCAGCTTGTGGTGCCCTGGCCCGCGGGCGGTTCGGCGGATGCGCAGCTGCGCTCTGTTGCCGAATTGGTGGGAAAGGCGCTTGGCCAACCCATGGTGGTGCAGAACCGGCCCGGAGCCGGCGGCACGCTGGGCCCGATGACGGTGGCACAACAGGCGCGGCCTGATGGCTATACGCTGACGCAAATGCATCTTTCCGTGCTGCGTCGGCCCTGGATGATGAAAACCCCGGGCTGGGACCCGATTGGTGATTTCACCCATATTATCGGCATGACCGGCTGGCTGTTCGGCACTGCCGTCAAGGCCGATAGCCCACTGAAATCCTGGCAGGATCTGCTGGCCCATGCGCGCGCCAATCCGGGCAGGCTGACCTATTCCACCAGCGGCATCGGCACGACGAACCATCTGGCCATGGAATCCATCCAGGAGATTGAGAAAATCAGCCTGACCCATGTGCCCTTCCGTGGCGCCAATGAAGGGGTGACCGCCGTGCTTTCAGGCCAGGTGGATATGATCTGCGATAGCTCCACCTGGGCGCCCAATGTCGAAGCGGGGCAGATGCGCGCGCTTGCGGTATGGAGTGCGGAACGCGCGCCGCGCTTCCCCAATATCCCGACGCTCAAGGAACTTGGCTATGATTTGGTCGTGGCTTCCCCTTATGGCGTGAGCGGCCCCAAGGGCATGGACCCCGGCATTGTGCGCGTGCTGCATGATGCGATGAAGGATGCGCTCTTCAGCCCGGAAAACACCCGCATCCGCAGCCAATTCGACATGCCTTTGGTCTATCAGGATACGGAAGCCTACCGGCGCTTCATTGTGGAACGCGTGGAATATGAAAAGACCATGGTGCGCCGCCTTGGCCTGACGCTGGATGGCTGAGGGCAGCGCCATGATGACATTCCATCGCCGCGCGGCGCTTGGGCTCGGCGCCAGCCTTCTGGCAGCACCAGCCCTTGGACAAGGCCGCTTTCCAAATCGCCCGATCCGCTTCCTGATCCCCTGGGCTCCGGGTGGATTGCTTGATGGCTTTATGCGCCTTCAAAATGAGTTATTCCTGCAGGAATATGGGCAATCCATCATCATTGAAAATCGGCCCGGTGCGCGCGGCACGCTGGCTGCCCAGCAGTTGCTGACGCAAGCCAGGCCCGATGGGTATACGATAGCGCATCACCATCTATCGGTGATCCGCCATCCCTTTCTCACCAAG
>CAIMVB010000027.1 GCA_903844785.1 uncultured Rhodospirillales bacterium
CCGACAGTCGCTTGTGTGACCAAGCTGAAATAGAGCGCATCCTGGAAACTCAGCCATGCTGGCCCGGCCTGCCCGTGAAATAGTGGCAGGCGCGAAAGCCCATCGGCAATGCGGTAGAAGCAGGCAAAGGAAATCACCAGCAGGGCATAGAGTGTCAGGAAGGCAATCACCGGTACGGTGATGCGCCGAAGCCGCCCGGCCAATTCTTCGGTAATCAGGGTCAGGTCGCTGAGCAATAGAACCACTGGGCGCACGGATACCGCGACAATGCCAGCAATCACGCCCATGGCAGCCAGCAAGGCCAAGCCCTGGTCGAAAGGTGCCAGCCGGTTGATCGGCAGGGAAAGGCTGAAGCCGCCCACCACCCAAACCGGGATCAACCAGCGTGCCATGCGCGGCAGATGCGCGTGATCGAAAGGGCTATCCGCTTCCGCTGCCCGGCGCAGATTTTCCCGCCTGATCCAGACAGAGCCAAGAAAAGCCAATACCGGCAGCAGAAAGGCCAAGGCATGGGCAAGGGCGGGTGCCTCGGGAAAGGCAGCACGGCCAATCACGACAAAAAGGCAGGCATAGACCGCAAGCCCGGCAGTGGCGCCGAAGGCGAAATGCGTGCCCTGGGGAAATAGGAGATAGAAAAACCCGATCGCAACGGCCGCAATGCCAATCACCAGCAAGGGCAGCACGCTGCCCTGATCCGCAATGCCCCCGGCCACCAATAGCCCGAAGCCGAGCGTTGCCAGGGCAGCGCGCAGCCAGCCATCAGGCCGATGGAAGGGCGGGGGCTGTGTCACGGGGCCAAGGCAACGCCCGTGATTTCAACCTTCCAGCTGGGGTCCACCAAGGCGGCCTGAATGGTCATGCGGGCAGGCTTATGGGCAGGATCAAGCCAACGATCCCAGGCGCGGTTCATGGCCGGCGCATCGCGGATATCTGCCAATACCACGGTCACGGAAAGCAGCGCGCGCTTATCGGTACCGGCTTCGGCCAGCAGGGCATCAATCTGCGCCAAAATATCGGCGGTCTGGCCTTCGGTATCCAGGCTGGAATCATCGGCGACCTGGCCAGCAAGCCAGACAAGGCCGCCGCCAATGACGGCGCCTGACAGGCGCTGTTCCGGGGCAAGGCGGGTAATGCTCATGCGGGGGCCCTTTCGTGGCACAGATCAATCTGCCTTCGCTTTTACCCGTAATTGCCCAGATGAAAAATCCTGCTGGATGAGCGGTGGATTTGTCGGGTGGCTGCATTGTCATCCGGTAATCAGTTAAGGAAGAGCTTGCGGCGCAAGAACAAAACAAATACATTTGGGTGCAAGGTCTTTAGATTCATCTTATGGTTGTATTTTTTCCATTTTTTGGCGAAACGCGGGGCTAAATTTAATGATGATTCTATAGAATCAGTTAGTTGCAGACCTTAAAGTAAAAATTCAAAAAAACAGTCTTAGGCACCATTTTGACTCGAAGATTTGGCGATTTTGTGGGTTATTTTCTCTTGCTTTGGGCTGCGCGATTTACGATATTTTAACCATAGGTTGTAATTGATGAAGGTAATTCGTGTTATGAGCGAAGCCCTGCGTAGCGATCGCAAAAAGATCCGCCTGGACAATATCGTCCGCGCCCGGCTGAAAACCTGGCCCCAGCGCCCACCCGGCGCCACCCCTAGTGAGGGCGGCGCCTGGCTGCGCGCCCGGCCAAGTGAGGGGGAGCCCATCGCCCAGCCCTATCTGAAGGTGCCCGGATCTGACCGGATGCGCACCATCCCGGATGGGCTTTGGCTGCATTTCGGTGGCACGCCGGAAGACCCTTACGCCGATATCCTGTGCATCGAAGCCTGCTCCACTTTCCAGAATTTGCTGGATAAGCGGTCCCGCTTCGCGCCTTCCACTTCCTCGCTGCTGGCTTTCTGCCCGCTGCCCTGGCTGCTGGCGCCGATCCAGCCCGGGGATGATAAGCCGCGCTGGCGCCTGATCCCGTCCTGTATCATGGAACCGATCACGGGGCTGACCCTGCCGGTGCGCGACATCCGCGTGCTGTATGGCTTGCAGCGGGAACATTACACCGGCTTTGCGCGCAATCAGGTGCCGCAGCCGCATGAATATTTCTGCCCGATGGAAGCTCTCACGGCGCATGAGGGGCATGAAAACCCCTCCATGCGGTCCTTGATCGCGCGGGCTTCCATGACCTCGGCCTTCATGGACCCGCCGTGAGGTTAAATGGCCCGATGCTGCCGAAGATGAGCCAAAGCGGCTTCCACCACCTCATGCGGTGAGGCTTTCACTGAAACTGTGACGGCATCGGGCTCGGCCACCGTGTCCTCCAGCGTGGCGAATTGGCTCGCCATCAGGGAAGGCGGCATGAAATGGCCCTGACGGGCTGCCTGGCGGGCCGCGATTACCTCCGGCGCGCCGGATAAATGCAGGAAAAGCAGATCACCATGCCCGGCGCGCAAGCGGTCGCGATAGGCGCGGCGCAGCGCTGAACAGGCCACCACTACGGGCTGTCCGGCCTTGCGCGCCGCGTCGATATGCGCGGCAATGGCATCCAGCCAAGGCCAGCGATCAGCATCGGTCAGCGGTGTGCCGGCGGCCATTTTCGCCACGTTCTCCGGCGGGTGGAAGCCATCCGCATCGGCAAAGGGCCAACCCAGCCTCTCAGCCAGCAGCGCGCCGATAGTGGATTTGCCCGACCCGGAAACCCCCATGACGATGATGGCGGCGGCGCGCATGGCTATTTCGGCTCGAGATGCCCGCCAAAGCCATGGCGCATGGCCGAAAGTGCGCGATCGCCGAAATTGACCTGATCGCGCGACCGGAAGCGGGCATAAAGCGCTGCCGTCAGTACCGGCGCGGCGACCGCGGTCTCCACCGCCTGCTGCACCGTCCAACGGCCTTCGCCGGAATCGCCCACCTTGCCAGAATATTTCGCAAGATCAGGATCTTCCGCCAAAGCACTCGCCGTCAGGTCGAGTAGCCATGAGGTGATGACCGAACCCCGCCGCCAGGCTTCTGTCACATCCGCGATATCAACGCTAAGCCGCTGATCTTCCGGCAATTCTGGGCTATCGGCGTGGCGCAGCAGATCAAGCCCTTCGGCGAGCGCCTGCATCATGCCGTATTCAATGCCGTTATGGACCATCTTGACCAGATGCCCGGCGCCATGATCGCCGCAATGAATCCAGCCTTCTTCGATATTTGCGGGGCGTCCTTCACGGCGTGGTGTGGCTGGAATGTCCCCCTGGCCTGGCGCCAAGGCGCTAAAAATCGGCGCCAGACGCGCCACCGGGCCGGGCTTGCCGCCAATCAACAGGCAATAGCCCCGCTTCAGGCCCCAAACCCCGCCTGAGGTGCCGATATCCAGGTAATCAACGCCCTTGGCTCCGAGCGCCTTGGCCCGGCGGATATCATCCTTCCAATGCGTATTCCCGCCATCAATCGCGGTATCGCCGGGGGAAAGCAGCCGACCAAGCTGTTCCAAAGCATCTTCCGTTGGCGCGCCATGGGGCAGCATGACCCACACTGCACGCGGCGCGGCCAAAGCTGCGACCAGCCCGGCCAGATCCGCGACCCCCACCGCGCCTTCGGCGGCAAGGGCTGCCACTGCGGCGGCATCCTTGTCCCACACCACGGCGCGATGCCCCGCCTGCATCAACCGCCGCGCGATGTTGCCCCCCATGCGGCCCAGACCGACAATGCCGATTTCCATGGCGCTACCCCCTTAGCTCAATGCGGCACGCACGCGGCCGACAAAGCCATCCTGCGCCTTGGGATCCGTCCAGCGCAGCACCGCGACAATCCCCGTGGCTGGATCGACCCAGGTGAGGTTGCCCCCGGCGCCAGAGGCGAAAAACGCATCCCGTGCGGCGGAGGGGAACCGCTCCCCGGAGGTATTCAGCCACCAGAGAAAACCATAGGAGGGGTTCAGCGCACAGGCTTGCGTTGACCAGTCAAACCATTGCTCGGGCAGGATTTCACTGCCCGCCCAGCGCCCGCGATTGAGCGCGAGCAAGCCGATCCGCGCCTGATCCTCCGCGTGTATCGCAACCCCGCCGCCCCAATGCGTGCCGCCCGGGACGGATTGCACGCGCCGGCCATCTTCCAGCGTCACCCAGGATGTGCGGTAGCCATCCCAGCGCCAATCCCGGCTGCCGCCGATCGGGTTCAGGATGCGTTCGGCGAAAACCTCCGGCAAGGGACGGCCAAAGCGGCGCAGAAGTGCCAGCGAAAGCCGGTTCACCCGCACGTCATTATATTCCCAATGCGTGCCGGGGGCCTGCAATTGCCGCATACCCTTTTTACCCTGGCCTTCGGCGCCAAGGTCTCGGCCACGGTCAATCATGTCGGATTTACCGAAAAGCGTGCCTTCCCATTCTGACATATTCTGCAGCAAATGCCGCCAGGTGATCGGGCCATTCTGCGGGCCTTCAAAGCCGCCATCCTTGACGGTCTCGCCAACGCGCTGATCCAGGTCCGGGATCAGCCCATCTGCCCAGGCAATGCCTGTCAGCATCGAGAGGTAGGATTTCGCCACGCTAAAGGTCTGGCTGATCTCCCGCGTATCGCCCCAGCTTGTGACCAAAGCGCCATGGCGCGTGATCAGGCCGCATGGCGCGCCGCGTGGGCTGAGCGGACCCAGCACCTCATTATCCGGGGGTGCCTCGAAAAAGCCGCGCCCGATATGGCCGGCCAGATCATAGGGCCAAGGGGTTTCATGCGCGGCGGCATGATCCACGGCGGCTTGCAACTTGGCGGCATCAAAGCCGGCTTGGGCAGGGGTGGCGCTGGGCCAAGCGGCCGGGGCGGGGGCAGGGAAGATCATCTTGTCCATAAGCCAGACCATGCGGCTTTCCGCGCTTCTCTCCAAGAGGGGGCATGCTGGACCGCAGGGCGGCAAGGCGGCATGGTGGGGCGCCCTTGCAGGAGTATGCCCCATGGACAGCACCACTGAAGCCAATGCCGGCATTTTGGATGTGATTTCGGACGCGATCTGCCCCTGGTGCTGGATCGGCAAGCGCAATCTGGATGCGGCGTTGCAGATGCTGGCGGAAGACGGGCTGCATTTCCGTGTGCGCTTCCGGCCCTTTCAATTGAACCCGGAAATGCCGCCAGAAGGCGTGGATCGGCGGGAATATCGCAGCGCCAAATTCGGCTCGCTCGAAAAATCCCAGGAATTGGACCGGCGCGTGGCCGATGCTGGCCGGATCGCCGGGCTTGAATTCCGCCACGACCTAATGGCGCGCACGCCCAATACGCTGGAAGCGCATCGGCTGATCCGGCTTTCGGGCGTGGATGGCCGGCAGCGCGAAGTGGCCGAGGCGATCTTCCAAGCCTATTTTCAGGATGGCGCCGATATTGGCGATGCCGCCACGCTTGAGCGCCTAGGGGCAGCGGCAGGCATGGGCGCGGAAAGCCTGGCCGCCTTCAGCGCCGGCGATGCCGGGCGGCATGAGGTGCTGGCAGAAGATGAGGGTTATCGCCGGGCCGGGATTTCCGGCGTGCCATCCTTCGTGCTGGATCGGCATTTATTGTTCTCTGGCGCCATGCCGCCGGACAATATCGCCGATGGGCTGCGCCGGGCGGTCGCGATTTTGCGCGAGCGCGCCCGGGAAGCCGAGGCGGGCCGGGCTTAACCGCCGCTCAGCATCAGGGCGAGTTCCGCCACACCCCAGGCGAGGGTCAGCAGAAGCGTGAAGTCACGCATGGCGCTGCGCGCCTTTTCCACCCCAGCGCGGCGGCTTTGGAAGCGCACGCGCACCGGACGTTGCGGGATGATGAGGGAGGGGTCTTGGTAAAGGGTGCTGCTCATGGGGTGGAATAGAACAAAACAAGAACAGTAAGGCAAGCAAAAAAATACGCGCGGCGCGAAAAAATTTTAATCTATTGAAATTAAGTTATTTTTCCGGCGGGCTTTCCGCCCCAGACCCCAAGCTCCGCTGCATCAGGACGCTATCTACCCAGCGCCCATGCTTCCAGCCCGCGGCCTTGATCAGCCCAGCCGGGGCGAAACCGGCCCGCCGATGCAGCGCAATGGAAGCTGCATTGCCGCTATCACCAATCACCGCGACCATTTGGCGGAAACCTGCCGCTGCGCAGTGCGCGATCACTTCCTCCATCAGCGCAAGCCCAATGCCGCGCTGGCCGGTTCCTGGGGCAACATAGACCGAATTTTCCACGGTGAAGCGATAGGCCGGGCGCGCGCGATAGGCGCTGGCATAGGCATAGCCAAGAATGCCCTCCGGCGCCTCGGCCACCAGATAAGGAAAGCCCGCATCGATCACGGCCAGGCGGCGGCGCGCCATTTCAGCTTCCTCGGGCGGGTCCAGTTCAAAACTTGCCAGGCCATGGGTGACCCAATGGCCATAAATGGCGGTGATGGTGGGGATATCCGTGGCGAGGCTGGGGCGGATTTGGCAGCTATTCATGCGCGCGTCTTACACCCAATTGTGTTCGGGCGGGTATTGACTGCTTCGGCACCTTGCCTCGCCAAACGCCGATCCTCAGTTTAGGCTTCGATTGATCCGTAAATCCCCTTGAGACGTTTCTGGAGTGAAACACCCCCGTGCCGCCATCCTCCAACACGCCGCTTAGTCGCCGCCTGCTGGTGCTCCATCTATCTGGGGCGGGGCTTGGCGTATCCACAGTTGAGGCCTTGGCGCAGGGCCGCAAATCCCCGGCACCGGAAGAAAGCCCCGGTGGTAAAAGAACCCCGCGAGAGCAACCGCGCCGGAGCGGTGAGACCGATGCCGACCCCGGTGACATGCCCGGCAATGGCCGGGGAGAAGCGCGCGGCGGGCGCCGCGCAGGCCCAACCGATACCGATCCCGGTGACCAGCCAGGGCAGGGGCGGGGTGGTGGTGGCGTGACGGATGCTGACCCTTCGGACCAGCTTGGCCGCGGCCGCGGTGGGAATGGCGCCACCGATGCCGACCCAGGCGATGTGCCAGGGCGCGGGCGTGGCGGTGGGCGTCAGGCGGGGCCAACCGATGCTGACCCCAGTGATGAAGCGGGCAGGGGCCGCGGTGGGAATAATGCCTCCGATGCCGATCCGGGCGACCCGCCAGGGCGCGGGCGCGGTGCGGCGCCACCCGAAATCAGAACGCAGATACCCGCGAAGAAAACCTGAACCTTGGTAACGCGGCGCGGCGCAGGGCCTCAGATCTTGAGGTCTTGGAGTGATTCCTCAACCTCGGCAAAACTTGGCATCAAGCTTGTTGGCACCATTTTGCGCCCGGTTTCCACTGCAACCTGCGGCGCATTGCCATGCAGATGCGCGACCAGCACGGCGCGGATCACTTCATGGTATTTTGCCTCTTCCTCGATCACGGCCTTAAGGCGCGATGCGAAGGGGCCAACCAGACCATAGGCCAAAAGCACGCCAAGGAAGGTGCCAACCAGCGCGCTGCCGATCATCTTACCCAGAATGGCCGGTGGCTGGTCAATGGAAGCCATGGTCTTGATCACGCCCATCACCGCAGCCACGATCCCAAGGGCGGGCAGCGCATCGGCCACGCTTTGCAGCGCATGGGCGCTGTGCAGTTCTTCTTCCTTCATTTTCTTCAATTCGCGCGCCATGACATCTTCAATCTGATGCGGGTCATCGGCATTCATGCCAACCATGCGAAGGTAATCGCAGATGATCGCGACCGTGTGGTGATCCTTCAGGATACTAGGGAATTTTTGGAAGGCCGCGCTTTCTTCCGGCCTTTCGATATGCGGTTCAATCGCCATCGGGCCCTTGGTTTGGGCCAGGCGGACCAACCAGAAAAGCAGGCTGAGCAATTCCATATAATCCTGGCGCTTATATTTGCCGCCCTTCAGGATTTTGCCGAAGCCGCCAAAAATATGTTTCACCTCGGCAATGCTATTGGCCATCAGCAATGAACCAAGGGCCGCACCACCGATAATGGCGAATTCAAATGGCAAGGCTTGCAGAATAATGTCCAGCTTGCCGCCGGCGGCAACATAGCCGCCGAACACACAGACAAGCAGAAAGATGAAGCCGGCAATGGAAATCATGGGCGTGGTGTCTCTGGCGCCTGGCGTATCAAGGTGATGGAAACGCGGCGATTGGCGGCGGCGGTTGGTTGATCGGGCAACAGCAGGTCACGCTCCGCATGACCTGCCAGGTTTCTGATGCGGCCATCCGCCACACCGGCATCAATCAGCAGGCGGCGCGTGACATTGGCGCGTTCGGTGGAAAGGTCCCAATTGCTGCGCTCCCCCCCACCACGAAAGGGGGTGGAATCGGTATGGCCCGCGATGCTGATGGCATTGGGCAGGCGCTGGATCACCTGCGCCACACGCTGCAACAAGGCGCGTGCGCGGTCATTGGGCGCGGCACCGCCCAGGGCGAACATGGGCTGACGTTCCGCATCCACCAATTGAATGCGCATGCCTTCCGGCGTTTGTTCGATCAGCAATTGGCGGGTGAGTTCGGCAAGGGCCGGGTCTGCGCGCACCGCTTCGCGGATTTGTTCCGCCGCCGCTTCAAAGGCTTCACGTTCGCGCCGGGCGAGTTCCTGGCGCAATTCCGCCTCAGAGGCTTCGCGTTCCCGCCGGGCAAGTTCCTGACGCTGTTCGACTTCACCAAGATTCTGTGGCCGCTGTTCCGGGGTGGGCTCCGCCGCCGGCCCGCCGCGTGGCTGTTCAGGGCCAGCCAATGCACCAGGCGGGGCGCTTTGGACCAGGCGGGCTTCCTCGGTATCCTCCTGGCCGGGGGGGCCTTCGCGCCGCGGCATTGGTTCGGCCGGGGTCTGGGTATCATCTTCTTCGATATCCATGACCACCGGGCGCTTGCCGGGCCGAAGTTCAACCGTGCCGGTGGTGGACATCAGGGGCGCATTGTCATTCGGCGTCTGGCCACCAAAGGGCCGACCAGAGCCCGAATCTGACCTGGAAAGCACATTGGTTGGGTTGAAATAATCGGCGATCCCGCGGCGCTGTTCTTCCGTGGTGGCGTTGATCAGCCACATCAACAGAAAGAACGCCATCATCGCGGTGACAAAATCGGCATAGGCCACCTTCCAGGCCCCGCCATGATGCGCGTGCCCGCCGCCTTCCTCCCTGCGGACGACGATCAGGTCGCCCCCGCTTTGTGAGCCTCTTGCCTTGCGCGCCATGACTCCCCCTATAACCCGCAAAGACTAAC
>CAIMVB010000028.1 GCA_903844785.1 uncultured Rhodospirillales bacterium
AAGCAGCCTCCTCCACAGGCGCCGCATCCGCGCCCGGCCAAAGCCCAACGCCATTCGCAGCCAGCCCCTGCCAGTCAAACAATTCGCCCGGGTCCTGCTTGCGATCCGGCGCGATATCCGAATGCGCCACCACATTGCGTTGCTCAATCGGGTGGCGCGCCATGATTTCCAAGCACAAATCGCAGACGGCGGCCATTTGCAAAGCGGGGAATGCGCGATAGCCCCATTCATGGCCGGGATTCACAATCTCGATCCCGATGCTATTGCCATTCAGCGCACTTCTGCCGCGCCAATGCGAAATACCGGCATGGGCGGCGCGACGTTCTTCCGCCACCAGGCGAAACACCGCGCCATCTTCTTCCACCACATAATGCGCGGAAACCTTGGCGGCGGGGTCGCAAAGCCGCGCGATTGCCTCGGCGCCTGAACGCATGCCGGTGTAATGCAGCACAAGTGTATCAATTACCGCGCCATCGGGCCGCGCTTCATGATTGGGGCTTGGCACTTCACGGATGCGCAGCACGGCTACAGGCCCCGTTCGCGCTTGATGCGATCCCAGGCGGCATTGATCTGCGCCACTTGTTCCGTAGCCCGCTTGACGAATTCTTGCGGCACACCGCGGGAAGCCAGACTATCCGGATGGTTTTCCCGCATCAGCTTCCGCCAAGCGAGGCGCACTTCCTCATCACTCGCCTGCCGTGTCAGGCCGAGCATTTGATAGGGGTCTTCGCGTTCTGCCTCTGGCACGGCGCGGCGTGTGCCGCCCTTGGCGCGTTCCCAGGCGGCGGCATCAAGCGCGAAACGTACATGAATGCCGCGCAGCATATCGCCTTCGGATTTTGCGACTGGCCCATCGGCGCGCGCAATCTGCACCAAAGCGACCAGCACATCTTCCAGCATGGCCTTATTGTCGGCGAAGGCCTCGCCCAGTTTTTCCGCAAAGGGTTCCCAGCCCTCGGCGGATTCCCGCGCCTGATCGAAAAGCCGGCCCACCTCGCCAAGCGCTTCTTCCGGTACATGGAAAAGGTTGCGGAAGGCCGCGATTTCTTCCCGCTTGATCGGCCCATCCACCTTGGCAAGCTTTGCCGAAAGCACAACGACAGAAAAGGAAAACAGGTTTTCTTTGCTGCCGAAAAACGCCATCAGATCGGGTGTGGCAGACGAAATGGCGCCACCCTTGCCGCCAAGCGCCCCGGCATCCGCGGCATGGCCAAGCGCCGCGCCCACCATGGCGCCGAGTGGCCCGCCCATGGCGAAGCCAGCCACCCCGCCCAACATCTTGCCCCAGAAACTCAAACTGCCTCCTGCATGGCTAAGCCCAATCGCTTCCTATCACGGAAGCCAAGCCAGCCTGTAGATGCGCTGCCCGGCCCGGCGCGGCAAGCTTCGGGCGTTAAAGATCAAGCGCCGTGGCAGTGGCCGAGAACAGGAAAGACGCCATGGCCGCATCCGCCCCGGGCCGGGCAAACAGCAGCGCGCCCACTGGCATGCCCGTATCGGTGGCCAAGCCAGCCCGCAGTGTCACCACCGGCCCGCCCAGCACCGTGGTTGGAATGACGAAGGAAGGATCACCCGTGCTGCCGGCCTCCGGCGCCACATCCGGCGCGGCGGGCACCAGAATGAAATCATCCGGCGCGAAACCCGCCCAGAAGCGGGCACGGAATCCGGCCAGATCACGCAAGGCGGCCTGATATTCCTCATCAGGGATGCCGAGGCCCTCAGTAATGCCCTCAGCGATCGCCGGCGCAATCCGATCCCGCGGCAACCCCGCATGGGTGCGACCCAATTCCGCCAGCATTACACGGCGATGGCGCGCGATCATTTCCTCAAACCCCGCGCCGGCACTGGCGCGATGCAGTGCCAGCCCTGCGGCGCCAAGCTGTTCTGCAAGGGCCGCCACGCGGGCGGCGGTGGCTGGCTTTTGCAGCTTTTCAATCAGCGGGTCTTGCAGCAGCACAATGCGCGGCGTGGTCGCAGGCCGGGTAGCAAGGCGCAAATGATCCGCCGCATAGCCCGCCGCCAGAAAGGCCGCGTCCTGCGCGCTTGTGCCAAAGGCGCCGACCGTATCGAAAGAAGGCGCCAGAGGCACCACGCCAACGCCACCAATCGCAAGCGTTGAAGGCTTGAAAGCGCAAACCCCAGTATAGGCAGCGGGCCGATTGACGCTGCCCGCGGTTTGCGTGCCAAGCGCCAGCGGCACCATGCCGGCGGCAATGGCAGCACCGGAGCCCGCCGAGGAACCGCCCGGCGTGCGCGCCAAATCCCATGGATTGCGCGTGGGCGGCAGGCTTTGGAAAAACGCATATTCCGTGGTGTGCAACTTGCCCAGCACAATCGCCCCCGCCGCGCGCAAATGCGCGACCACCGTGGCATCGGCGCTGGCGGGCGCGATATCGGCGCGCGAAGGGCTATTGGCGCGCGTCGGCAGGCCGCGCACATCAATCACATCCTTGATGCCCACAGGAATACCATGCAGCGGGCCGCGCAGCCGCCCCGCCTTTCGTTCCGCATCCAAAGCGCGCGCTTCGGCAAGCGCAGTATCGGCCAGCACATGAATCCAGGCCTTCACCTGACCATCCACGGTGGCAATACGCGCCAGATAACGCTGGACCAACGCTTCCGCCGTGATGGCGCCTTGAGCCATGGCGGTGGAAAGATCGCGAATGCGGCCAGGGTTTTGGATTAGAGTGGACATCAAAATCCTCTTGCGAAAGGCCTCGATAGACCCTGTTTCAGGATGCGACTTTACGCAAATAAAGCTGCCAAAGCGGCAGCCGATGATAGAATTCTATCTTTCGTTGATAAATATTGACGAAAGCGTCAATCGCCGGCTTGGGCATCCGAAGCGGATCCCGCTGCTGGGGCTTTTGATCTGACCAAATATAATCATCAAATATAAGCGTTCCGCCAACCCGCAGCAACGGAAAGGCCAGAACGCTATCCGCGAGCACATCGGGCGCTTCATGCGACCCATCAATGAAAATGAGGTCGAACTGCACCAGGGGGGCGGTCGCCAAAAATTGCGCAAGAGCATCGCGTGAATTCTGTTTAATTTTTCTTAGCGTGACCTTATTCGACACCTTCGCCAAAGCGATACGCGTATTATGGTTAAAACGGCGTTCAGCATCGCTCATGACTGCCTGATAAAAGCCACCGACATCACGATGCTCCTGCCCGCCAATCCAATTGTCGATGCAGGTCAATGATGCGCCATCAGCAACAGATGCACCAAGCTTTTCGATGGTGTAGCACGCGGATCGGCCTTCGAAGGACCCTATCTCAAGAATATGACGCGGTTTTTCTTGTGAAAAAATCTGGTCCCATGCTGTTATGTTTTGGGAAAACCAATCGCGCGTGAATGCATAGGAAACGTCCGCAGCCATCCCGCGCGTATCGGACATGATCTTCAACCCTCATCACCACCCGGCGGATGGCGGGCTGGATCAACCCAACACGATCTCCCGCCCAATACCCCGGCAATCCATTTCGAATTCTAAATCTTTAACCGGCGGGCGGCAATATTGCCAGGTCAGCCCATGGCGCGCGGCGCCGCGGTGGACGATTTCTTCGGCGAAAAACGGCGTCATGTCATGCACCGTATAAGCCTGCACACCCGTGGTGGCGCGCCAATCAGCGCCCAGCAGGCCCATGCGGCGTTCCATTTCGCCCAGCACCCAGCGCGCCTTGGCCCGCATGCCGGCGGGCGAGGTATCGCCAAGGGCCACCGTATTGCTGCGGTAATCGCCCTTGCCTTCCGCCGCTTCGCCGCTACCGGCAACCGCAAAGGAAGGTGCGGCGCCCGCATCCGGCACGGTATAGACAAAGGCATGAAAACAGGGCTCGGCCGGTGGGGCGATTTCCGGGCAGACATTGCTGCGCGCGATTGGGTTCAGCCCATCCCGAAACAAGCCCCATTCCTGCAGTACGCCGCCATAAACCCGATTAAACGCGGCAAAGCCTTCCTCTGTGAAAGGCGCCGGGGAGCGTAATTCGCAAGCTGCAAAAGCCGCCTTGGGCCGGCCCTGCGCTTCAAGCCAAGCAGCAATCCGCGCAAATCCCGCCATCAATGGCAGCGGTTCCGCAAACCGCACGCGTTCCAGTCGGAAGCCGGGTTCGGCTGCAACGCCCGCACTATATTGATAGACGCCAGGGATGAAGCGGTAGCCCGCTTCGGGGATATTCTGGACCATGTGCGCACTTCCGGCCTTTGGGTTGCGGTTCAGCCATGGTGGTGGCAGTCAGGCTGCCGAACAAGCCCCTTTAAGGATTGCGGCACTTGCCCACCCCCATCAAGCTTGGCATTATTGGCCTTGGTATCATGGGCGAAAGATTGCTGCGCGCCGCCCTGGAACACGCGGCGGAAAGCGTCACCCCTGTCGGGGTTTGGGACCCAGCACCGACTGCCGCAGGGCGCCTGGCTGGCATTGCCGGCGCGCCGCGCATGTTCGCCACGCCGGATGCAGTGATCGCCGCCTGTGAATGCCTTTACATCGCCGCCCCGCCAGCCGCGCATATTCCCTTGGCCGAGGCCGCCATTGCCGCAGGCCGGGCGGTTTTCATTGAAAAGCCGCTGGCAACTTCGCCCGCCGAAGCGCGCGGCTTCGTCGCGCGAGCGGAAGCGGCGGGCGCGCGGGTAGCGGTGAATTTCCCCATGGCATCCTCCCCCGCTGTCGCGCAGCTTTCCGCCTGGCGCGCGGGCATGCAGGCGGAAACTCTCGATATTGAGGTTGCCTTCCCAACCTGGCCGCGCGGCTGGCAGCAGGCGGCGGCAAGCTGGCTCGCCAAGCGTGCCGAAGGCGGCTTCACGCGCGAAGTCGTCTCGCATTTCCTGTTCCTGACGCGGCGGCAATTGGGGCCGCTGACATTGCTGGATGCGAAGGTGACCTACCCGCCCGGCGATGGCGCGGAGACCGCCATTGAAGCGCGGCTGAGTGCGGGTGGCGTGCCGGTGACGCTTAAGGGTTCGGTCGGCACCACGACCAAGGATGATCACAATACCTGGACGCTGAATGGCGCGATCCGGCTGCGTGATTGGTCCTTTGCTGAAAGGCTCGGCGCGGATGGCACTTGGGCGCAGGCGCCGGATGCGCTGCCCAATGAGAAAATGCGCCCTATGGTGCTGAAGGGCCAATTGGCGCAGGTGGCCGCCATGACGCGTGGAGAGACCCATCGGCTGGCCTCTCTGCGAGAGGCTTTGGAAGTGCAGGAAATTGTGGAGGCCATTTTGGCCGCGTAAGCCATGGCGCGGTCGGCCGATCAGCCGCCGCCCAAAATTTCCTTGTTATGCGCACCAAGCCGTGGCGCCGGTCCGGCCATGCGCGGCCTTTCGCCATTGAAGGAAAGCGGCATCGCGACCAGGGAAAAATCCTCGCCGGGCACAGGCTGCACCATGCCAAGCGCCTGGGTTTGCGGCTCCGCGAGCACTTCGGGAATGTTGTTCACCGGCGCGCAAGGCACACCAATGCGCGCTAGGCGTTCCAGCCATTCCGCGCGCGGCGTGATGCGCATGAGTGCGGCGATCATCGGCAGCAAAAGCGCTTTATGTTTGAGGCGCGCGCGATTGGTGGAAAACCGTTCATCGCTGGCCCATTCCGCATGGCCCAGTTCAGCGGCAAACTTCGCAAACAACCGATCATTCCCGCAACACACCAGCACCGGCCCATCGGCGGCATCAAAGGCTTCATAGGGCGTGAGGTTCGGATGGCCAGAGGCATGGCGTTCCGGCAGCTTACCCATATTCACATAGGCGCTGATTTTCTGCCCCGCCCAAAGCAGCGCGGTTTCAAACAGCGATGTATTCACCACACCGCCCTGGCCCGTGCGGTGGCGGCGTTCCAGCATGGCAAGCGCGCCAAGCACCGTCCAAAGCCCGGTGCCCTGATCCACGACCGAAGCGCCCATGCGCACCGGCGGGCCATCCGGCTCACCGGTGATGGAAGAAAGCCCGCCGAAAGCCTGCAAAAGCGGTTCATAGCCAGGTCGCAGTCTTTCCGGCCCGATATGCCCGAAAGCCGACATTTCGCAATAAATCAGATGCGGATGCCGCGCGGTGACGGCTTGCGCGCCAATGCCAAGCGCATCCGCCGCGCCGGGGCGGAGGTTATGCAGCATGATATCGGCATCAGCCAGCAAGCCGTGCAGCACTGCGACACCTTCCGGCGATTTCAGATCAAGTGTGACGGATTTCTTGCCGCGATTGAATTCATGGAAATTCAGCGCATCACCATGGCGAAAATCTGGCCCCATGCGGCGCGCATCATCGCCGCCATCGGGCTTTTCCACCTTGATCACATCAGCGCCCAGATCAGCGAAAATCGCGCCCGCGAATGGCCCGGCCAATACCTGGCCAAGTTCAACTACCCGCACACCATCCAGGACGCCCTTCATTGCAATTCAATCCCGGATTCGCGCACCAGGCGCTTCCATTTCTCGATCTCACTGGCTTGAAAGCGCGCCAAATCCTCAGGCGATCCTGGGCGCAGCACCATGCCGCTTGCAGTCAGGCGTTCACGCACCGCAGGGCGCGCCATGATGTCATTCACCAGGCCATTCACGCGCGCGACAATCTCAGGCGGCGTGCCCGCCGGCGCATAGATCGCGTTCCAGGACAGCATTTCATAACCGGGGAAACCCTGTTCTTCGACTGTTGGGACATCGGGCATCATGGACACACGCTGGCGGCTGGTGACACCAATCGCGCGCACTCGGCCTTCGCGGGCTTGCGGCATGGAAGTTGTGGCATCCACAAACATCACCTGCGCCACGCCACCAATCACATCCGTAATGCCAAGCGGATTGGATCGATAAGTGACATTCACCATATCCACGCCCGCCATGGCTTTGAACATTTCCCCAGCCACGCGCGACGATGCGCTACCAGAAGCGAAATTGAGCTTGCCCGGATTGGCGCGGCCATAGGCGACCAGATCGCGCATATTCCTGATGGGTAGATCATTATTCACCACCACCAACAGCACACCCACACCAATCAGCGCGACAGGCGCGAAATCCGCGATTGGATCATAAGGCAGGCGATGAAACAGCGCGGGGTTAGACCCATGCGTCGTATTGGCGGTGGATAGGAACGTATAGCCATCAGGCCGCGCCCGAGCGACCGCTTCGGATGCAATAAAACCATTGGCGCCGCCGCGATTATCCACCACTACCGGCTGGCCCAATTCCGCACTCAGCGCATCGGTAAAATTGCGTGTGGTGACATCCGTACCGCTGCCGGCGGGAAAGGCGACGATGAAGCGGATTGGCCGATCAGGCCAGCGCCCGGCCGGTTGCGCGGCGGCGCCTTGCGCCCCAGCCAGGCCCAAAGCCCCAAATAGCGCCGCGCGGCGCGGCATGGTGGAGTGTTTCATGGCGTTTCCCTTCGGCTCTGGCGCGGTGTCGCACGCAGCGCCATAGTCACCTCCAAGGGTCACTGCGCCGGGCCGCGCTGTCAACGCCTGCATAAAAGGGGAACCGCCATGTCCGATCTGCCAAAGCATGTCCATTTCCATGAGGAAGGCCCGCGTGAGGGCTTCCAGATCGAACCCGTGATCTACCCGCTGGCTGATCGCGTGGCGCTGGTGGAAGCGCTGGCGGAAACTGGGCTCACAGCCATTCAGGTGGCGTCCTTCGTCTCGCCCAAGGCGGTGCCGCAAATGGTGGATTCAGCCGAGTTTTTTGCCGCCATCAAAAAGCGCCCTGGCGTGCGCTATGAAGCGCTCTGGCTGAATGAACAGGGTTTCAACCGCGCCCGTGCTGCCAAGGGCGTTGATTTGGTTGGCAAGATCAGCCTTTACACATCAGATGCCTTCGCCAAGCGCAATAATAACTGCACGGCAGCGGAAATGCGTGAACGCGTGGTACGCTGGCTTGATCTTTACGCCGAAGCGGGCATCACGGTGGAACGCGCTTTGGTAATGACCGCCTTTGGCTGCAATTACGAAGGTGAAATCCCGCCTGAGAGGCCCGTGCAGGAATTGCTTTGGGCGCATCAGCTTTGCGCGGAACGCGGCATTAATCTGAAAAAGCTTTATTTCGCCGATACCATGGGCTGGGCCAATCCGCAGGCGGTGCGGCGCCTGGTTGGAATGCTGCGCGAAAAGCTGCCCGATGTGGAAGTGGGCCTGCATTTGCATGACACACGCGGGCTTGGCACCGCGAATGTGCTGGCCGCCTTGGAAATGGGTGTTTCGTTATTTGACAGTTCCGTGGCGGGCCTTGGTGGCTGCCCCTTTGCCGGGCATGGCGATGCGCGCGGCGCCGGGAATATCTGCACCGAAGACATGGTGTTTCTGTGCCATGAAATGGGCATTGAAACCGGCATCGATCTTGACCGGT
This sequence comes from uncultured Rhodospirillales bacterium, assembly GCA_903844785.1. GTDB lineage: Bacteria > Pseudomonadota > Alphaproteobacteria > Acetobacterales > Acetobacteraceae > Neoroseomonas. Next base: position 8,335 of record CAIMVB010000028.1, read on the forward strand.
TGATTGAAGCCGCGCGGCTTGCGGAACGCATCATTGGCCGCCCACTCGCAGGGCGGATCATGCATGCCGGATCGCTCCGGCAATACCGCGCGGCTTAGCTGCGGTTACACGCGCAGCCAGGTCTCACTGAAGGCCAGCATGGCGGTGGAGATTTTCTGCCCCGCAATCTCTCGTGGGATCGGCGCGCCGGGGCGGCGCACGCCATTCACCGTAACGGCAGCGCTTTGGCAGCCAATGAACAGGCTTGGCATGTAATGCTTGCCGGTGGCCGATTGCGGCGGCGCCAGCGCAAAGCAGAAGGGCTCACCCAAACCTTGCCAGGCCAGCGACACAGCCAGATCACCCGCGCGCACGCTTTCGCTGTAATGGCTGCGCGCATCGCCGGCCGTTTGCACCTCATCAATTTTGCGATAGCGCAGGCCAGAAAGCCCGGCGATGCCGCGAAAGGCGCCGAAATTGGCGACATATTCCGCCACCAGCCAGCGCGCGAGGGGTTCATTATCCGTCAGGCACCAATTCGCTGCCCCTTCCGCCGGGTTCGCCTCATGCGGGGATTGCATCAGCACCAGCGCATGGCCGGCCCCATGGGGGGACAGCACCACGCGGAAGAAACTCGCCAGCGTGGTGAAGGGACCATTCGGGTCCTCCTTCAATGAAATGCCGGGGTTTTCGCCCGACCATTCGACCTTGCCGGGGAATAGGATGGTTTCTTGCATGGCGTGCTTCCTTCTTGATGCGCGGCAAGCGTGACCCAGCCCCGCGTCAGGATCAATGCCCAAATGCGCGCGGTGCTTGACGCGGCACGGCGTGGGGGCGCAGACACGCCCCAAGCTTTCCGGACCCTATGCTTCATGTCTTTCTCTGGTCTTCCCGCCGCACTCCAGGCGGCGCTTACCTCTCGCGGTTATGCCGCCCCCACCCCGGTGCAAACCGCTGTTCTCGCGCCTGAGGCTGCGGGGCAGGATTTGCTTGTCTCCGCCCAGACCGGCTCGGGCAAAACCGTGGCCTTTGGGCTTGCTGTGGCGCCGGAATTGCTGGGCGATGCGGATCGCCTGCCACAGGCGGGTGCGCCGCTGGCCCTGGTGGTGGCGCCAACGCGCGAATTGGCCTTGCAGGTGAAGGCGGAACTGACCTGGCTTTATGGGCCGGCTGGCGGGCGCATCGCTTCCTGTGTTGGCGGCATGGACCCGCTCGCGGAACGGCGCATGCTGACCGCCGGGGTGCATATTGTTGTCGGCACGCCGGGCCGCCTTTGTGATCATCTGGAACGCGGCAATCTGCGCCCCGAAGCGCTGCGCGCGGTGATCCTTGATGAAGCCGATGAAATGCTCGACCTCGGCTTCCGGGAGGAGTTGGAAGCGATCCTGGATCGCCTGCCACCAGAACGGCGCACCTTGATGTTTTCGGCCACTGTGCCGCGCGGCATTGCGGCACTGGCAAAGGGCTATCAGCGCGACGCACTGCGGATTGAAGTGGGCGGCGGTGGTGAAGCGCATGGCGATATCACGTATCGCGCCATGCTGCTGGCGCCGCATGAATTGGAACGCGCCGTGGTCAATTTGCTGCGCCTGGAAGACCCGCCGCTGGCCATGGTGTTCTGCGCGACGCGCGCCGCCGTGGCCCGCTTGCACGGCAATCTTTCGGAACGCGGCTTTCCCACAGTGGCGCTTTCCGGTGAATTGACTCAAGCCGAACGGCTGCGTGCCCTGCAGGCGCTGCGTGATGGCCGTTCACGCGTATGTGTCGCCACCGATGTGGCGGCGCGCGGCATTGATTTGCCAGAATTGGATCTGGTGATCCACGCTGAATTGCCACGGGACCCAGACACGCTGCTGCATCGCAGCGGGCGCACGGGCCGCGCTGGGCGCAAAGGCACCAGCGTGCTGCTGGTGCCCCATCCCCGCCGCCGTCTGGCGGAACGCTTGATCATGGCGGCGAAGGTGAAGGCGCTTTGGGGGCCGGCACCCTCCGCCGATGCGGTACGCGCACGCGACGCGGAACGCTTGGGTGAACAG
>CAIMVB010000029.1 GCA_903844785.1 uncultured Rhodospirillales bacterium
CGCCCATGGGCATCGGACATGAAGCTTTCGGTGCGATCCGCGGTCCAGCGCACCGGGCGGCCCAGCTTGCCGGCTGACCAGGTAACGATGGCTTCTTCCGCATAGTGATAGATCTTGCTGCCAAAACCGCCACCGACATCAGGCGCGATCACGCGCAGCTTTGATTCCGGCAGATGGAGCACATGGGCACCCATCAGCAGGCGAATGACATGCGGGTTCTGGCTGGTGGTGGTGAGCGTATAATCGCCCGTGGTGCGATCAAACTCACCAACCGCGGAACGGGGTTCCATGGCATTCGGGATCAGGCGGTTATTCACCAGATCGAATTTGACCACATGCGCGGCGCCAGCAAAGGCGGCATCAACCACCGCCTTGTCGCCAATATGCCAATCATAGCAAAGATTGCCGGCGACATCGTCATGAATGGCGGCAGCACCGGGCTTCAGCGCCGCTGCCATGGTAGCAGCGGCGGGCAGCACTTCATAATCAACGCTGATCGCTTCGGCGGCATCGCGCGCTTGCTGGCGTGTGGCGGCGATGGCAACGGCGACCGGGTCACCCACATGGCGCACCTTGTCATGCGCCAGCACAGGATGCGGCGGTTCGGCCATGGGCGAACCATCCTTATTGTGGATTTGCCAGCCGCAAGGCAGGCCGCCCACATTATCCTTCGCCATATCCGCACCGGTGTAGATTTCCACCACACCCGGCATGGAAGCCGCGGCTGAGATATCTACAGATTTGATCCGAGCATGGGCATGCGGGCTGCGCAGGATCCAGGCATGCAATTGGCCGGGCTTATCCGCATCATCCGTATATGCACCACGCCCCTGAAGGAAGCGGAAATCTTCCTTGCGGCGGACGCTGGCGCCGATGCCTTCAAACGGTGTTACCACGTTCATTTCTGTCGCCTCCCATCAGGCTGATTGCTGTGTTGCGGCCTTTTTGTTGGCCGTTTGGCGGGGCTTGGCGCCTGATCCGCAAAAGTGACATCACCAAAGCGGTGAATCAGTCGCGCAAAGCAAGGCATAGCGAGGTCCATGACGCGGATCACGCTATACCCCTGCCCTTTTAGTCAGCGGCGCGCGCCATTTCGCTGCGCTTGCCCTGCATCACTTCCGCCGCGGCTGCGATGGCCTTGACGATATTGTGATAGCCGGTGCAGCGGCAGAGATTGCCTTCCAGCCCTTCGCGGATTTGCTGTTCCGTGATGCCATTCGGGTGCTTGTTCACCAAATCAATCGCGCTCATCACCATGCCTGGCGTGCAGAAGCCGCATTGCAGGGCGTGGTATTCGCGGAAGGCTTCCTGCATCACATGCAAAGTGCCATCGGTGGCGGCGAGGCCTTCAATGGTGGTTACATTCGCCCCATTGCACATCACCGCGAGCGTTGTGCAGGACTTCACGCTTTCACCATTCACATGCACCACGCAGGCGCCGCATTGGCTGGTATCGCAGCCGACATGCGTGCCGGTCATGCGCAGCTTCTCGCGCAGCAACTCCACCAGAAGCGTACGACCTTCAACTTCGGCCGTATGGGTTTGACCATTCACGGTCAG
>CAIMVB010000030.1 GCA_903844785.1 uncultured Rhodospirillales bacterium
ATTCCATCGCGCTTGCTGCCGCCCTTATGCTGGCTGCTATTCTTTATCAGGTTTTCACGCGCTACATGCTGGGCGCCGCTTCCTACTGGAGCGAGGAATTCGCAGTACTGATGTTTTCCTGGAGCGTACTGGCGGGTTTGGCGCTTGGTGTGCATGAAGGCTTTCATGTGCGGCTGAGCCTATTGACGGATGCCATGCCCCTTGGCGGACGCATCGCGGCGGAACGCGTGCTGGATTTCGCCACTGCAGCGCTTGGCGTTTTTCTGGCCTGGTCCGGTTGGCGCTTTCTGGACATAACCAGCGGTTCGGTTTCGGCCGCCATGGGCTATCCGATCGAAATACTGAATGCATTGGCACCCATTGCTGGCGCGCTGATGGCGGTATTCGGGCTGGAACGCGCGCTAAGACCGGGCGGCGCCCTGCCAGCAGATGAGGCTGAGATATCATGACAGCCATTGCCTGGTGCCTGACCGCCGGCTTCGGCGCGCTTGTGACGCTTGGCGTGCCGTTTGCCATTGCCATTGCGCTGGTTATTACCACGGCCCTGATCCTTGCGGATATCGAGCCGGCCTTCCTGGCCCAATCCATCATCAGCGGGTCGCAGCAATTCAGCCTGCTCGCCATTCCGCTTTTCATGCTGGCGGGCGAATTGATGTCAGCCGGCGGGCTTTCCAAACGGTTGGTGGATTTCGCCTCCACGCTCGTGCAGCATTTGCGCGGCGGGCTTGCGATGGTGACAGTGCTGGCCGCGTTGGTGTTTTCGGCGATTTCAGGTTCTGCGCCAGCAACCACGGCAGCCATTGGCGCCATCATGATACCGGCCATGGTGCAGGCGGGTTATGATAAGGGCTTCGCGGCTTCCATTGCGGTTTCCGCCGGTGTTTTGGGGCCGCTGATCCCGCCTTCCATTGCTTTCGTGATCTGGGGGATTGTGGCCGAACAATCCATCGGGCGCTTGTTTCTTTCAGGTATTGTGCCTGGCCTGTTGATTGCCGCGGGCTTACTGGTGATTTGCTGGGTACATGCCAAGCGGGCGGATGTGCCGCGCCTGCCGCGCGCGAGGCCCGCTGAAATGGCGCGCGCCTTTGCCGATGGGCGTTGGGCCCTGGCATCGCCCTTGGTGGTGCTTGGCGGCATTTATGGTGGCATTTTCACGCCCACCGAAGCGGCGGCAGTTTCCTGCCTTTATGCGATTATCATTGGGCTTTTTGTTGAACGTAAACTCACCCTGCGCGCCCTGCCCGGCATTTTCGTGAAAGCCATGCGCACCAGCGCCATTGTTTGCGCCATTATCGCGGTTTCCGCCGGCTTTGGCATTCTGGTGGCGCAGGAACAAATCGCCATACGCTTCGCCACCTGGATGGCCCAGACCATTGGCGAAAAATGGGCGGCTTTAGCCACACTGAATATCGCCTTCTTCCTTTTGGCCGCAGTGATGGATGAAATCGCCATCATGGTCATCCTGGGGCCCATGCTGATTGCCATTGCCAATCGCTTTGGCGTGGATCCCATCCATTTCGGCGCCATCATCGTCACCAATGTTTCGATTGGCATGGCGGCGCCGCCCATTGGCTATTGTCTATTCATTGGCATGGCGATCAGCGGCCTGTCCCTGGCGCGGATTAGCCGGGCTATTTGGCCACAAATCCTGTGGATGCTGGTGGTGCTTTTCCTGATTACCTATGTCCCAGGCTTTGCCTTGATGTTCCAACCCGGGGCCCGCTGAAGCCCAAGCCTGGAAATTGCCAAGACCCCCATTACATTCCATAATAATTTACAATTATTATGGAATGTTACATGTCGTCTCTCTCCCGTGTCTGCGTGTTTGGCCTTCTGGCCATGTTTCTGTTTGGCGCGACGCCTTCAGCCTTCGCACAGCAAAGCGTCTCAGTGGCTGACCGTGCGCGCGAATTAGCCGATGCACGGCCTTGGGCGGGCATGATCTTCGCGGGATCTTCCGTGGCTGATGGCAAACTGCGTGATATCATGGTGGCGCCCTGGACCGGTTCCTGGGGCGATGACACGCTGGCCGGCGGCGCGGTCAGTTATCGTTTGGCGCGCTTCTGGAAGTTCTTCATGCTAGATGCGGAACTGGGCGGCGCCTACCGCTTTGGCGATACGGAAGGCGGCGAATTCTGGGCTGCGGGTTACTTGCGCTATGATGGCTTTCCCTGGACCAATTACGTCTACACCACCTTCGGGCTTTCCATGGGGCCGGATTACGTCACCCGCCTGCCGCGGGTGGAACGCGGCACGGATGCCCGGCCCGAGCCCAACCAATCACGCTTTTTGAACTTCTTTTCCCCAGAAATTACCTTTGCCTTGCCGGACCGGCCAGACCAGGAAATCGCCATACGTTACATGCACCGCAGCGGGATTTTCGGCACCTATAACGGGGTTTATGAGGGCGCAAATTCCCTCATTGTGGGCTTTCGCGCGCGGTTTTAGGGTGTTTTCAAGCCACGCGGCGCCACTTGGCGGCCTGGAAAGCGCGATCAAACAGGGATTTGGGGCGTGGTGGGCGCACGTGGGATCGAACCACGGACCTCCTGCGTGTCAAGCAGGCGCTCATACCACTGAGCTATGCGCCCTTACCGACGCAGCGTTCCCATAACCGCCCTGCCCTGCCTGCGCAAGTCTGGCGCTCAACACGCCTCAATCGCCAGGCTGGCCGCCCGAGAAGTGATATTGCTGCAGCGCCACATCGAGCAGCCTTTCCAGCACTTCGGGCTCCTGCGCGCCGGCAATGGCCTGTTGCCCGGCGATAATGAAGCAGGGCACGCCATTGATCCCGAGACGATGGGCGCGAAGGTTTTCGGTATGCACCGCCTCAGCCTCCTCACCTGAACGGAGGAAGGCGAGCGCCGCATTCGGGTCCAGCCCAACGCGCCCGGCCAAGGTGGCAAGCCGGTCCAAATCGCCAATATCCGTCCCATCGGCGAAATAGGCGTGGAACAGCGCTTCCACCATCATCTCGCCCAAGCCCTCACGCACCGCATAACGCACCAGGCGATGCGCATTGATGCTGGATGGTACGCGCCCCATCAGGTCAAAGCGAAATCCAATCCCCTCAGCCCGGCCAAGTTCCGCCAGCGCATTTTGCAGGCGCCGCGCGCGATCCTCGCCGCCGAATTTGCGCGCCACGAATTCTGCACGGGAAACGCCCCCTGGCGGAATATCTGGATTGAGCAAAAAGGGGCGCCATAAAAGCTGGGGAATGATATCCGGCCTGGCACGCAAGGCCCGGCGCAACCTTCTGACCCCCAGATAGCACCAGGGGCAGATCAGGTCGAAGGCGATATCAATATCCAGCCGTGGCTGGAGGGGTGCCAGGATGTTCACGCGCCTAATCTAGCGCGCCGGCGCGGCGCGGGCAGCCCCCCTTTCGTGCTTTATCGGCTATTCCGCCACCAGATTGAGCCGGCGGATCAGCGGCGCCCAGCGTTCCCCATCGCGCTTGGCGCGGGCAGCGAATACCTCAGGCGCGGCGGGCTCAGCCGGGTCCGCCCCCACGCGCTTATAGGCGGCACGCACCTTTTCATCCGCCAAAGCCTCCCCGAGCGCGGTATTGAGCCGCCTGACGATCTCCGGCGGGGTTTGGGAAGGCACAGCCAGGCCAAAATAGCTGGAGCCTTCAAAGCCAGGAATGGTTTGGCCCATGGTGGGCACACCCGGCCATTCGGGCCGCGGTTCCACGGTGGTAAGCGCCACCGGGCGCACGCTTTGTGTCTGGCGCAATGGCTCGCCTTCCGGCAGGCCGAGGCAACGCGCATGCACGCGCCCCGCGATAAGGTCGGTCATGGCATTGGTGGTCTGGCGATAGGGCACATGCACCATATCAAGCCCAAGCCGCGCGCCCATATCTTCCATGATCAGATGCGTAATGGCGCCAACCCCGGCCGAGGCGAAGGTGAATTTGCCAGGATTGGCCTTGATCCAGGCTGCCACCTCATTGAAATCGCGCCCCGGGATGGAATTATGCACCATCAGCAGGTTGGAGGTGGTGCAGAACATGCCAACCGGCGTGAAATCCCGCTGGGCGTTATAGCCCACGGATTTATAGAGCAACGCATTCAGCCCGCTATTCGTGCCCATGGTGGCGACCAGGATGGTGTAGCCATCACCCGGCGCGCGGGAGACCATTTCCGCTGCCAGATTGCCCGCGCCGCCCGGACGGTTATCGGACAGCACCGGTTGCCCAAGACGCTGCTGCAAGGCTTCGGCAGTAACGCGTGAGACAATATCCGTCTGCCCGCCGCCACCATAAGGAATCACCAGCCTGATCGGACGATCCGGATAGGTGCTGGCGCGCGCCAGGCGCGGCGCGGCGAGCCCCGTGAGGCCCGCGAGCAACATGGGACGACGCTTGATGAAATTTCCCGACATGGTTTTCCCCTTACTGGCGCGGCGTGGTTTAGCCCGCTATGAAGCGCCCGAAGATCAGCATGATTTGCGCCGATATCAAAGCGCATCATCGGGAGAGGAATGAAGCGCATGTTTCACCGCCGTAGCCTTTTGGCCGCGCCCGCCCTGCTTGCGTTCAAGCCTCTCGCCGCGCAGGGTGTGTGGAATCCGCAACGTCCCATTCGCATTCTGGTCGGCTTCGCGCCCGGCGGCGGCACAGATATTACCACGCGCACGCTCACCAATAGGCTGCAAGCGCTGCTGGGGCAGCCGATTATTGTGGAAAACCGTCCTGGTGCCGGCGGCAATCTGGCGTCTGAAGCAACAGTCAATTCGCCATCGGATGGCTACACTTTGATGATGGGTACCATCGCTTCGCTGGTGCTGAACCCCATCATGGCGAAGCTTCCCTTTGATGTCATGACGGATCTGACGCCGATTTCGCGTTCGGTCGAAGTCACCAATATCCTTGTGGTGCCGATGGATCGGCCGTGGCGCAGCCTGCCGGAGTTGATTGCCGCGGCAAAGGCAAGGCCTGATCAGGTAACTTACGGTTCTTCGGGCGTTGGTAGCGCAGGGCATTTGGGCGGCGCCTTGCTGGATTCGATGGCGGGGATTCGCACAGTGCATGTGCCCTATCGCGGTGGCGGCCAATTGATCACGGATTTGATTTCAGGGAAGGTGGATTACGCGGTTGCCACAGCAGCAACAGTCTTGCCACAGATTGAAGCCGGCAAGCTGCGCGCCCTGGCCGTTCCCTTGCCCAAGCGCAGCCAACTACTGCCCAATACACCGACCATTGCTGAGGCGGGCCCACTGCCGGGCTATGAGGTGGCGAATTGGTACGCGCTGATGGGCCCGCGCAATCTTGCAAGACCCATTGTAACACGTGTGAACGACGCACTGGTGGAAGCGCTGCGTGATCCCGAAATAGTCGCGCATTTGGGGCGCCATGGTTTGGAAGCGGCACCAAGTACACCTGAAGAATTGGCCGGCTTCATGCGGGCCGAAACCGCGAAATGGACCCCGATTGTTCGTGCTTCCGGCGCTTCCATCAACTGATCGGTCACTTCATGAGCCACCGAAACCGGGCTGTTGCCGCCTTTCTGCGGGTCACCGCCCGATTCTGTCCTGCACCACTCAGAACATTCCATGTCCCAAGCGTAAAAAATTTCATCTTGGCTACTGACAAGCATTGAATCCTCGGCTATGGCGGGCCATCCGCAAGGGAGAATCGAAGGATGTCAAAGAAGTTTCTTACTGACGTGATCGCCAATTCCGGTGACATGTCCGCCGTGGCTGCGGGCAAGCTCGCCGCCGATATTATTGACGCGATCAAGGCAGAAATCGTCACCTCTGGCCGCTTCACCATTCCTGATTTCGGTGCTTTCGCCGTGCGCGAAACCCCGAAGCGCACTGGCTTGAACCCCAAGACCGGTGAGAAGGTGCAGATCAAGGCTGGCGCGACCGTTCGCTTCAAGGCGAGCCCGGCGCTGAAGGCCGCTGCGCTTTCCGGCGTGAAGAAGGGCAAGCGCAAGGCGAAGGCCTGATTTTTGCTTTTCAGCGAAGGCGGCGTTCCGCAAGGACGCCGCCTTTTTTCATGTCAATTTACAGCGTTTCAATCATCAATTGCGCCGTGACGCAGGCGCTTGACGGCACCGCGCCGCGTTTTGGATTCCAACCGCCGCACCTTTGAACCAAGGGTTGGTTTGGTGGCTTTGCGGGGCGGGGGTGGCGGCAAAGCGGCTTTGCGCAGCAAAGCAATCAGCTTCTGGCGCGCTTCTTCTCGGTTCGCTTCGCGCATGCGGTGGCGTTCCGCCGTGATAATCAATTCGCCCCCCTGGGTCATCCGGCGCCCCGCCAGGGCTACCAGCCTTTGCTTCACGGCATCCGGCAAATTGGGCGACGCCATGGCGGCGAAACGTAGCTGCACCGCCGTTTCCAACTTGTTCACATTCTGCCCGCCCGGGCCGGAAGCGCGTAAGAAGGCTTCCTTTAGCTCCTGCTCGGCAATCGCGATGGCGTGGGTGATGCGGATCATGCATTCTCCATAAGACAAAACCACCGACCCTGTCTTGCCATTAGGCCCCGGGCGCAGGATGTTGGGGCCATCAAGGAACGGGAAACCATGGACCAGCATTCAATTGACAAGGCGCCTGACGCCGCGGCCGATTGGCCGGATCAGATCTATTCTCTGCTCAAGACCCATAATATCACACAAGTGGCGCTGGTGCCGGATGCCGGGCATTCCCGGCTGATTCGCCGCTGCCTGGCCGACAATGAAATGACAGTGGTGACGCTGACCACTGAAGAAGAAGGCATTGCGCTTTTGCAAGGCGCCTGGCTTGGTGGTGCGAAGGGCGTGCTGCTGATGCAATCTTCAGGCGTTGGCAATTGCATCAATATGCTTTCGCTTTCCATCATGCATCGCTGCCCGCTTCCCATGCTGGTGACGATGCGCGGCGATTTTGGCGAATTTAACCCGGCGCAGGTGCCGATGGGCAATGCCACGCAAACGGTGCTGGAAGCCATGGGTACGCTGGTGCACCGCGCCGATACGCCAGAAGATATCGCGCCCACGGTGAATGCCACCATTCGTCTGGCCTTTAACACTTTCCGCCCCACCGCAACCCTAATTGGTCAGCGCGTGCTTGGCGCCAAGACTTTCGGGAAGGACTGAGAAAATGCTTGCTGCTTCCGGAAAACTTGACCGCCGTGAATTGACCCGCGCGCTGCTTACGGATCGTGGGGATATGCTGGTGATTGCCGGGCTTGGCGCGCCAGCCTGGGACATTACGGCCATTGGTGATTGTGCCGAAAACCTGCCGCTTTGGGGCGGCATGGGCGGCGCTGCCATGATCGGCCTTGGTCTGGCGCTGGCGCAGCCCAAGCGCAAAGTGCTGGTGATTACCGGCGATGGCGAAATGCTGATGGGCATTGGCGCGCTGGCAACCATTGCGGTGCAGAAGCCCGCCAATCTTTCGATCGTGGTGCAAGATAATGAGCATTACGGCGAAACCGGCATGCAGGAAACCGCAACGCGCCATGGCGTTGATCTGGTCATGATGGCCAAGGGCGCGGGTATCACGAATACCATGTTCGTCACCAAGCCTGATGAAGTGCCTGCCTTGCATAAGGCAATTCATGCCGGGAATGGCCCATTCTTCGCGGTGGCGAAGATTGATGCCACCAGCAAGCCCTTGGTGCTGCCGCCGCGCGAAGGTGCGCTATTGCAGGCGCGCATGCGTGAAGCGGTGATGGGGCCGGCGGCGCATCATCAATTGTAATTGAACGACGTCAGCCGACGAAGATCGGCGGCGCCCAAACAAAGGGAGGAAATGATGCAAAGACGGCAAATTCTGGCGGGGCTCGCGGCGATAGCAGCAAGCCCCGCGCTGGCCCAGGCACAATGGAGCCCGGATCGGCCCATTCGCGTGATTGTTCCCTTCGCCCCAGGCGGCAGCACGGATATCACGGCGCGCCTGGTGGCTGAGGCAATTTCAGCCCGGCTTGGCCAGCCTGTTGTCATCGAAAATCGCCCCGGCGCCGCAGGGAATATCGGCAGCGAAGCGGTCGCGCGCGCGGCACCAGATGGCTATACGCTGGTGATGGCGACGAGTTCCACCCATGCGACAAATGCCGCGCTTTATCGCAATATGCCTTTTGATGCGCAGCGCGATTTTGCGCCGATCAGCCAAACCACCTTCATCCCCAATCTGTTGGTAGTGCACCCGGATGTGCCGGCGCGCGATTTCGCCGGCCTTGTGGCGGAAGCCAAGGCAAAGCCGGGCGTGCTAAATTTCGGCAATGCCGGTTCGGGCACATCACAGCATCTTTCTGCCGCTTTGATCGCCGCGCGCACCGGCATTGACGTGACGCATGTTTCCTATCGCGGTGGCACGCCGGCCGTCACGGATTTGATGGGCGGGAAAATCCAGGCCATGGCAGCACCCTTGGTTGAGGTGATTGCACATGTGCAGGCGGGCAGGCTACGCGCCATTGCCGTGACGACTGCACGGCGTTCAGAATTGCTACCGGATGTGCCGACCATTGCGGAAACCCTGCCTGGTTTCGAAGTGGCGCTCTGGAATGGCTATATGGCGCCAGCAAATACGCCAGCGCCCATCGTCAATCGCATCGCCGCCGAAATTCGCACTGTGATGCGCACGAATGAGATGAAGGCAAAGCTCGCCCAGCAGGGGAGCGAGCCTGTTGGCTCCACGCCTGAAGAATTTCGCGCTTTCCTTGCTGCGGAAATTCCGAAATGGTCGGAACTCGTGCGTATTTCAGGCGCCAAGGTAGAATAGGAAACACCATGCCCCATATCGTTTGCCTCCGCCCGCTACATCCTGACGCCATGGCAAGGCTGCATGCGGAACCTGATTTCAAGGTCACCATGTTGACCGAGGTGAATACAGACACCCTGCGGGAGCCGATGCAAACCGCAGACGCCATCATTGTGCGCGCTACGCCGATCAATCGTGACTTTCTGGCCAATGCACCGATGCTATCCATCTGTGCGCGCCATGGCGTGGGCTATGACGCGGTAGATGTGAAGGCACTCACGGAACGCGGCATTCCGCTGACCGTCACGCCCGATGCAAATGCGCTTTCAGTCGCCGAACACGCCATGATGCTGATGCTTTCCACATCGCGGCGTACGCTAGACTATGACAAGAACTTGCGCGCACTGGATTGGGGTTCCAAGCCTTCGCTGAAAACCTGGGATCTTTCCGGGCGAAAGGTGCTGATCATCGGCTTTGGGCGCATCGGTGGGCGCGTGGCACGGCTTTGCAACGCTTTCGGGATGGAGGTATTGGTGCACGACCCCTATATCCCGCAAAACACCATCAAGGGTGCTGGTTTCCGCCCGATCAAGAATCTGCATGAAGGTTTGGCGGAAGCCGATATCGTTACCACCCATTGCCCAAGCAATGAAGAAACGCGCAGCATGGTGAATGCCACCTTCCTGGCGGCCATGAAGCCGGGCGGCACCTATATTAATACCGCGCGCGGCACGCTGGTGGATGAAGCGGCGCTGACGGCGGCGCTGAAGACCGGGCATTTGGCGACCGCGGGACTTGATGTGTTCTGGGAAGAACCCGTCACCACGCGCTTGCCTTTGCTTGATCTGCCGAATGTCGTCGTCTCCCCCCATTCCGCCGCCGCGACGGAACAGGGCATGCGCCGCATGGGGCTTTCCTGTGCGGAGAGCATCATCAGCTATTTCAAGGGTCAGCTTGATCCCGATGTCGTCATCAATAAGGAGGTGCTGCGCGGCAACGCGTAGTAGTGCCCATCATGGAAAATCCCTTGCTGGTTCTGGCGGATCACGCCGCTTCATGGCGGAGCCGTCCGGTGGATGCGGAAGTCGCGCATCATGCGCGCCGCGCTTTGGTGGATTGGTTCGCTGCCTTGCTGCCGGGCGCATCGCGCGCGCCGGCCACGCTGATGTCAGCCGCGCTGGAAGATGAAACGCGCGGCGGTGGTGGGGCGGTATGTTACGTCAGCGGCCGCCAAGTGCCGCTACGCCATGCGGCGCTATTGAATGGCACGGCGTCTCATACCGTGGAATTCGACGATATTTATCGCTACGCGGTGTATCACCCCGGCTGCCCGACCATTGCGGCAGCGCTGGCGGCAGCGCAAACGCGCGGCGCGGATATGGATCTGCTGCTGCGCGCCATGATTGCGGGGTATGAGGTATCGTGTCGCATCGGCGTTGCGGTGCAGCCTTCTCACTATGATTTCTGGCATACTACCGGCACGGTCGGCACCTTTGGTGCAGCGGCGGCGGTGGCCGTCGCGCTGAATTGCGATGCAGAACGCACGGCGCACGCCATTGCAACCTGCGCCACCATGGCAAGCGGCCTGCAACAAGCCTTTCGGGGTGAAGGCATGTCGAAGCCTTTGCATCCCGGCCATGCGGCGGAAGCCGGCGCCATGGCGGCCATGGCAGCGGCTCGTGGCATGACCGGTGCGCTGGATGTGCTGCATGGCCCGGCGGGTTTTGCAGCCGCCACCAGTGAAGATACCGGCAAATGGGAAAAGCCACTCGCCAATATCGGCAAGCCCTATGCCATCACTGACATGACCTTCAAGAATCACGGCTGCTGCGGGCATATCTTCGCAGCGCTTGATGCCGTGCGCGATTTGCAACTTGAAGCCGGCTTCAGCGCTGCCGATGTGCTTGGCGTGCATGTCGGTGGCTATAAGGCGACCAAGGATGTCTGTGATCGCCCGACAGCCTCCACCGAACAGGATTGCCGCTTCTCAACGCAATTCACCGTGGCGACCATGCTGCTGCATGGCGGTGTGCGATTGGCGGCCTTCGAGCCAGAGCGCCTGACCGATCCCACCATTCGCGCGCTGATGCCGAAGGTAACAGTCGCGCTTGACCCGGAATGCGCGGCTGCCTTCCCATCCAAGCGTTCCGCCAAGGTTGAGATCAAACTGCGCGATGGCCGCGTGCTGAACCGCCATCAGCATACCCGTAAGGGTGATCCAGATGCGCCACTTTCGGATGCGGATTTGTCCGATAAATTCCTGGAACTGACAGCAGATTCGATCGGTACGCAGGAAGCCAAGGCGTTGCTGGAAGCGCTGTGGAAGGGCTCTGCACTGCCTGGCATTGTGAAACTGCGCAGCCAAACCGCGTTGCGCGCGGCGGAATAACAAGGGCGGGCGCGGGTCAACCCCGCGCCCGTTCTACTTTACCCAGCCAATACGTAGCCATAGGCCTTATTGCTGCGGTCGCCACCAGCCGCCGCGTATTGGGATTTAACGCGCGCAACACCATCATTCTCAAGCCCCGCGCGGCGCTGATCATAGCGATACATTTTCGCCGAATTGCCGCCAAAGATCGCGGTCTTCACCGGGCCATCCGCCGGGCCAAGCGGCGCGAAGCCGTGGCGGCGCTGCATGTCTTCCGGAATCTCAAGCCGCCTTAGCGCTTCAATCTGCCATTGTGGGGAACCAGTCCAGATCGCATCCGTACCCCAGACCACATGATCCGCACCAAGGCCACGGATCAAGGTGCCCATCAGTGCGGCACAAAGCCCGGGTTCAATCACCGTCGTCTGCGCGAAAATCTGGCCAAGATCACCATAGACATTCGTCACACCATATTTCGCCGGAATCTCCGCCAAATCCGTGGTCCAATCCACGCGCCCCGTGCGCGCGAATTGCTCAACACCCATCCCGGCGCCGCCGCCACCTGTCCAGCGATAGGCAGAATGGTAGATGACGAAATTCATCTGCGGCCAATCCTTGGCGGCCTTGCCGACATCATCAACACCCGCGAAGGGCAACAGATGCGGGAATTGCTGCGTCACTTGCTGCGGGAAAAGCCCCTTATGCACGCAGACAGTTTTGATACCGGCTTTCAGTAGCCTTTCGTAGAAAGGATAGAGCAGCTTTTCATCATCCATCCGCCATGGGTGGATGGCCAAATGCTTATTGGTATTGTCGCCAATCGTATAGCCTTTGAAGCTATCGGGCTTGAGCTGTTCGATGGAACGTTCCACCTCCTCCATCCAGCCTGGCCGACCGGGCGTGAAAATGGCGTGGGACAGCACGCGCTTGGTGCCTGATGCGTCATTCACGCGCTTGCGTGCATCGAATTTCATGTCATTGGTCAGGAACCAGTCAATCGGTTCTTCCGAAGGCGCGCCGCTGATCAGCGCCACCTTGGTATCCGAATCAAGAAACACTTCCTTGAACCAACTGGCTTCCATCAGATCCTGAATAGTCTGTTCCTTGCCTACCAAATCAGGATTCCAGCCTGCCTGGCCCACCGCGCGCCGCGCATTCACGAAGGTCATAATGCGCGTATCGGGGCGCAGGAAATGCGTATGCACATCCATAATGAACTGGTCCTTCAGCGCCGCGGCACGCGCCACTGCTGCATCAGGCTGCTGCGCCTCGGCGCGACTGACGGCGTAGAGCGGGCCGTGGACTTCATTCATGGCAAGGAAAGCTGCCGCCATGCCAGACGCAGTCTGCAAAAAGCGCCGCCGCCCCAGGCCCTGCTTACCGCCGATTTCATCGGCCATTGCCTTGATGCGCGCTTCGACCGCCTTTTGTTTTTCGGTCTGCGGCATCGGCCAGAATTCATCGGATGAGACAACTTGCGTTGGTATCGGTGATGGGAACATCACCTCATCCGCTGGCTGCAATTGCTTCAGATCATCATCGGTCAGAAACCCGCCCATATCCCGTCTCCTGCCCTGGGGAGACGATAGTCTTCGCCAGCGGGTCATGGATGGCAAGAAAAATCAGGACATCAAAGGGGAAATCCTGCTTGCCTTGATACCCCACGTAATCATATTGATCCTTTAAGAATTTCCGGAGGAAACCATGATCTCTCGCCGCCACTTGGCCCTGCTTGCCGCCCCTGCCCTGCTGCCTGGGGTGGCCCGTGCGCAAGATGCCTGGCCGAACCGGCCCGTGACGCTGGTGGTGCCCTGGGCGGCGGGCGGTTCCACGGATGCCGTCGCGCGCATTCTGGCGCAGAAGCTTTCCACCGATACGGGGCGCAGCTTTGTGGTGGACAACCGCACCGGCGCCAATGGCACGATTGGCTTCAATAGCGTCGCCCGCGCGCGGCCTGACGGCTACACCATGCTGGTCAGCACTGTCAGCACCTATGCCATGGCGCCGCATCTGATGCCGCTACCCTATGACAATGAAAAGGATTTCATTGGCATCGGGCTGATTGCTTCCATGCCGATTATCATGGTGGTCAATCCAAGCTTCCCCGCGCGCACGCTGGCGGAATATGTGGAAATCGCACGCCGGCCGAACAGCAACCTGACCTATGCCAATTCCGGCACCGGTTCTTCAACGCATTTGGCGACCGAGCTTTTCTTGCAGGAAGCGAAGCTCACCATCCAGGATGTCGGCTATCGCGGCGGGGCGCCGGCGGTACAGGCGGTGCTCGCCAATGAAACACCCATGGTGTTCCAGGCAGCATCAGGCATTTTGCCGCATATCCGTTCTGGTGCCTTGCGCGCCTTGGCGGTGGCCACCAAAGAACGAAGCCCCCTTACACCCGAAATCCCGACCTTCGCCGAACAAGGCTTCCCGGGCGTGGAAGTAGTGGAACATATCGCGCTGCAGGCGCCCGCTGGCATGACTGCCGATATCGCTGCGCGCATGCACGCGCTGACCAAGGCGGCGATGGAAGCGCCCGATACGCGTGAACGCCTGAGCGCGCTTGCCGTAGTGCCAACGGTTGGCAGCACGGCGGAATGGCCGGCCTATTTCGCGGCGGAAAACGCCAAATGGCGCAACATGATTCAGGCGCGCAATATCAAATTACAATAGTATGGGATCAGGCCGAGGCCGGCTTGCCAATGCCAGCCGCGCCCGGGCGCCCATAAAGATGCAGCGCGCGCCGTTCAAAGGCGCGCACCATCAGCCGCACCGCTTCATTGAACACCACACCAATAGCCACTTGCAGGATGCGGCTGCGGAATTCGAAATCCACGAAGAAATCTACCTCGGTCCCGCCGGCCACAGGCGTGAAGCGCCAGTGATTGTTCAAATAGCGGAAAGGGCCATTTTCATAGGTCACATGAATATGGCCGGGCTTGTTCATTCCCACACGTGATCTGAAGGTTTCGCGAAACATACGAAAGCCGATGGTCAAATCCGCCACCAGCACTTGTTCATCCCGGCTGAGCACCCGCGCACCGACACACCAGGGCAGGAATTCGGGATAGCGCGCCACATCGGCGACCATGTCGAAAAGCTGCTCCTGAGAATAACGGAGCACCTTTTTTTCTGCATGTGTTGGCATATCAGCCTTGCGCGGCCAGTTGGGCGTTGCGCGCGGCACTCAACGCCGCGAAGTCTCGATCCGCGTGATAGGAAGAACGCGTCAATGGCGTCGCGGAGACCAGCAAAAACCCCTTACCGCGGGCCGCCTTGGCGTAATCCTCAAACTCATCGGGCGTCACAAAGCGGTCAACCGCAGCGTGTTTCACCGATGGTTGCAGGTATTGCCCGATGGTCAGGAAATCCACCTCGGCAGATCGCAGATCATCCATCACTTGCAAAACTTCAATCCGTTTTTCGCCAAGCCCCACCATGATGCCGGATTTGGTGAAGATGGAAGGATCAAGCTGCTTCACACGATCCAGCAGGCGGAGCGAATGATAATATCGCGCGCCGGGCCGAATGGAAGGATAAAGCGCCGGCACCGTTTCCAGATTATGGTTGAACACATCTGGCCGCGCAGCCACCACCACTTCCAAAGCGCCATCCTTGCGCAGGAAATCCGGCGTCAGCACTTCAATCGTCGTACCAGGCGCGGCGGCGCGAATGGCGCAAATGGTTTCCGCGAAATGCGCGGCACCTCCATCGGCCAGATCATCCCGGTCCACGCTGGTGATCACAACATGGCGCAACCCAAGGGTGGCTACCGCTTCTGCAACCCGGCGCGGTTCATCCGTATCAAGTGGTTTCGGAATGCCGGTGGCGACATTGCAGAAGGAACAGGCGCGCGTGCAGGTCTCACCCATGATCATCATGGTGGCGTGGCGCTGAGACCAGCATTCGCCGATATTCGGGCAGGCCGCTTCTTCGCAAACCGTGACCAGCTTTTTCTCCCGCATCAGGGCGCGGGTTTCCAGATAAACCGGATGTGTCGGCGCCTTTACCCGGATCCAGGCGGGTTTGCGCTGGATGGGGTTGTCCGGGCGATGCGCCTTTTCCGGATGCCTTTCGGCACCCGTCTTGGCGGCGCGATGGTCAATTTCGATGCGAGTCGGAGGCATAACAGGATTAGATGTGGATCACCCGGCCGTAAGCATCAAGCACGCTTTCATGCATGGCTTCCGAAACCGTGGGATGCGGGAAGACAGTGTGCATCAATTCCGCCTCGGTTGTCTCTAGCGTCCGGGCAATGCCGTAGCCCTGGATCATTTCCGTGACCTCCGGCCCTACCATATGGGCGCCCAGCAGTGCGCCGGTTTTGGCGTCAAATACTGTCTTTACGAAGCCTTCCGGCTCACCCATCGCAATAGCCTTGCCATTGCCGATGAAGGGGAAGCGCCCGACCTTCACTTCATGCCCTTTAGCCTTGGCCGCGGCTTCCGTCAGCCCGACCGAGGCCACCTGAGGCCGGCAATAGGTGCAGCCCGGAATATTCAGCGTATCCATGGCATGCGGATGCAGCCCGGCAATGGCTTCAACGCAAATGATCCCCTCATGCGACGCCTTATGCGCCAGCCAGGGCGGGCCGGTCAGGTCGCCAATCGCGTAAATGCCGGGCTCCCCAGTACGACCAAAAGCATCGGTCAGGATATGCGTGCGGTCCACCTGGATCTTGGTGCCTTCCAGCCCAAGGTCTTCGACATTGCCGACAATGCCAACCGCGCTGATTAGCCGATCTGCCTTGATCTCAGTTACCTTACCGCCGGCTTCCACAATCGCGGCAATCGCATCGCCTTCTTTCCGTACGCCTTGCAGCTTGGCGCCGACCAGCACCTTCATGCCCTGTTTTTCAAACGCCTTATGGACGAAGGCAGAAACCTCCGCGTCTTCGACCGGCAGAATGCGATCCATCGCTTCAATCAGCGTCACTTCGGACCCCATATTGCGATAGAAGGAAGCGAATTCAGACCCAATCGCACCAGACCCGATCACGATCAGCCGCTTCGGCAAAGCAGGTGCCGTCATGGCTTCGCGGTAAGACCAGATCAGTTTCCCATCCGGCTCAATCCCCGGCAGTACGCGCGCCCGCGCGCCGGTGGCCAGAATAATGTGCTTGGCCACTAGCTCCGCGACTGGCTTGCCATCTTTCGTCACCGCAAGCTTGCCGGCACCGGCCAGCTTGCCGTGGCCATCGAACACCGTGACCTTGTTCTTGCGCAGCAAATGTTTCACGCCGCCGGAAAGCTGCCCCGCCACGCCGCGCGAACGCTTCACCACTTTCGCGAAATCAAACCGGATATTGTCAGCCGCAAAGCCATAGGCATCCAGGCTATGCAGCATGTGGTTGATCTCAGAAGCACGCAGCAGCGCCTTGGTCGGGATGCAGCCCCAATTTAGGCAGATGCCGCCAAGGTTTTCACGCTCCACCAGGGCAACCTTCATCTTCAACTGGCTGGCACGAATGGCCGCGACATAGCCGCCAGGCCCACCGCCCACCACCACCAGATCAAATGCCTCAGCCATGTCTCAGGCTCCTTCCTCTATTCGGCCAGGCGATCGAGCGCCGCGCCGTCAACGCGTTGCATGGTCCATTGATCAAGCCCGCGCGCACCCATGGCGCGATAG
>CAIMVB010000031.1 GCA_903844785.1 uncultured Rhodospirillales bacterium
AGAAGTGGAACGCCATGGCTGCGCGCGCACCAATGACCATGGCATTGTCATGGTTGGGCCACTCCTGATCAATCACGGCACGCGCGAACAGCAGCAGCGCTTCCTGCCGAAAATCCTTTCTGGCGAGCATATCTGGTGCCAGGGTTATTCCGAACCCAATGCAGGGTCGGATTTGGCGGCGTTGCGCACAGAAGCGGTGCTGGATGGCGATACCTATGTGGTGAATGGCCAGAAGATTTGGACCACGCTGGCCATGGATGCCAATTGGTGCTTCCTGCTTGTGCGCACGGATAAGAACGCGAAGAAGCAGGAAGGCATTTCATTCCTGCTGGTGGATATGAATACGCCCGGCATTACCGTGAAGCCCATCATCAATCTGGAATATCACGACGAATTCTGTGAGGTGTTCTTCGATAATGTGCGCGTGCCCGCGGCTAATCTGGTGGGCACACCGAACCGTGGCTGGGATATGGCGAAGGCGCTACTTTCTTTTGAACGTATTTACCTGGGGTCGCCACGGCTTTCGGCTTACGCGTTTTCGCGCCTGAAGCAACTCGCGGAACGCATGGGGGTTTGGGAAGATGCGGTGTTCCAAGACACCTACGCGAAGCTGCGGCTTGATCTGGAAGATCTGAAAAGCCTCTACGGCGTTTTCGTGGATAAGGTCAGGCGCGGTGAGACGCTGGGCCCCGATGTTTCCATGCTAAAGGTATTCCAGACCGAATTATTCCAGCGCATCACGGATACGATGCTGGAAATTTGTGGTGAGAATGCCGGCTTGCTCGACCCCATGGAAGGCAACCGCAACCTGAACCCAACAGGGCTTTACATCCAGGCGCGGCCTTCCACCATTTATGGCGGATCGAACGAAATCCAACGCAATATCATCAGCAAGAATGTGCTTGCGCTGCCGGGCTAGGCCAGCGCACGAAAAGGGGGGCTATCC
Organism: uncultured Rhodospirillales bacterium; assembly: GCA_903844785.1. Taxonomy (GTDB): domain Bacteria; phylum Pseudomonadota; class Alphaproteobacteria; order Acetobacterales; family Acetobacteraceae; genus Neoroseomonas. The sequence continues at coordinate 947 of CAIMVB010000031.1, forward strand.
ACCATGACCGATCTATGGCGCCTGAATGCAACCGACCTGGCGGCGCGTATCCGCGGTAAGCAAGTCTCTGCGACCGAAGCCGCGAAGGATGCGCTGGCACGGCTTGCCGCGGTGAACCCCAAAATCAATGCCGTTGTGGATCACCGGCCAGAGGAAACACTGGCCGATGCGGCGCGCATTGATGCCATGATCGCGCGTGGTGAGGATGCCGGACCGCTTGCTGGCGTGCCCATTACCATCAAGGTGAATATGGACCAGCAGGGCTATGCCACCACCAATGGGCTCCGCCTGCAAAAGGATTTGATCGCGAAGCAGGACAATCCCGTGGTAGCGAATTTGCGCAAGGCCGGTGCGGTGATTGTCGGGCGGACCAATACGCCGGCTTTTTCGCTGCGCTGGTTCACGCGCAATTCGCTGCATGGGCACACGAAAAATCCGCGCGACCCCAGCATCACGCCTGGCGGTTCATCGGGCGGTGCCGGTGCCGCGACTATGGCCGGCATTGGCGCGATTGGTCACGGCACGGATATTGGCGGTTCCATTCGCTACCCGGCCTATGCCTGCGGTATTCATGGGCTGCGCCCCACACTTGGGCGCATTCCTGCCTGGAATGCTTCAGGCGCTGAACGTCATGTCGGTGGGCAGGTCATGGCCGTGAGTGGCCCGCTTGCGCGCAGCATAGCCGATGTGAAGCTTGCTTTCGGTGCCATGTGCGCGCGCGATATTCGTGACCCCTGGTGGGTAGATGCCGCCATGGAAGGCCCACCCGCACCGAAACGCGCCGCGCTTTGCCTGGCACCCGAAGGCATGAAGGTGCAGCCAGAAGTGCAGGCTGCGCTCCGCGACGCCGCCAAGCGCCTGGAAGCCGCCGGCTGGACGATCGAGGAAACCGATACACCCCCGTTGCGTGAACCCGCGCAATTGCAAGCGATGCTCTGGCTCGCGGAAAGCCGCCGTGGCCTCAATAGCGCCTTGCAACAGGACGGTGATCCAGATGCGAGCTTCATCTTCGCGCAAATGGAAGAACTCTGCCCGAATCCGGATCTGAACGGCTTCATGGATGCGCTGCAAAAGCGGTCTTATTTCCTGCGGCTTTGGATGGAATTTTTCGAACGCTTCCCGGTCGCCATCACGCCGGTTTCTGGCGAATTGCCCTTCCGTGATCAGGAAGATGTGGAAAGCCCGGCTGCCTTCCGCCGCATCATGGAAGCGCAGCTCACGCAAGTGGGGCTGCCGCTGATGGG
>CAIMVB010000032.1 GCA_903844785.1 uncultured Rhodospirillales bacterium
CCTTTCGCCAATAATGGTGGTGCGAATTCCACCGCGGTTTCCGAACATGCGGTGCTGCTGATGCTTGCGGTCTCTAGGCAATTGATCCGCCAACACGCCAATGTCGCCGCTGGGCGCTGGCGCGGCAATCAAACGCCGAAGCTTTATGAATTGCGTGGGCGCACGCTTGGTATTGTGGGGCTTGGCACTATCGGCAAGAAAACCGCGCGCCTTGCCCAAGCTTTCGGCATGACTGTGCATTATTATGATACTGCGCGGCTGCGTGAAGAAACCGAAGATGCGCTGAATGTGCGCTTCCGGCTTTACCGTGAATTGCTGCGCACATCGGATATCGTCTCCCTTCATGTGCCGCTGAATGCCAGCACCAAAGGGTTGTTGGGTGAGGCCGAATTGGCGCTGATGAAACCAACCGCCTTCCTGATCAATACCAGCCGAGGCCCTGTGGTTGATGAAGCGGCGCTTTATCGCGCGTTGTCTTCCGGCCAGATTGCCGGTGCTGGCCTGGATGTTTTCGATCAGGAACCGCCACCGCCCGATAATCCGCTTTTTGGCCTGGATAATGTGGTGCTGACCGCGCATATGGCTGGCCCCACGCAGGACAGCAATATTGCCCGTCTGCGCAATGCTTTTGACAATGTGCAGCGTGTTGCACGTGGCGAGGCGCCGCTTTGGGTCATTCCGGAATTGAACGAATAGGAAACACCATCATGTCATCCGAAACCATCGCACGCGCCATCGAAAAACTTGTCGCCGTGCATAAGGGCGGCGCGCCGATTGCCAATTTGGGCGATGCCGCACCCGGCAATGAGGCTGAAATCTTCACCATTCAACGCGGCGTGCTGAAGGCGCTTGGCGGTTCGATTGGCGGTTGGAAATGTGCGACACCGCCCGGCAAGCCAACCAATTTCGGCATTATGGCGGCCAGCGGCGCGCGCACATCCGGCGGGCGTTGGCAGCCGGCCAATACGCGAACCATAGGGCTTGAAACCGAAGTTGCTTTCCGCCTGGCGCGGGATTTACCGCCGCGTGGCACACCCTATAGCCGCGAAGAAGTGCTGGATGCGGTGGCCGCCGCCTTCCCGCTGCTGGAATTGGTGCAGTCCCGCTATGCGGATCACAAAATTGTCGCGCCCGGCGAAGGCATGGCCGATAACATCGCGCATCATGGCTATGTGGTGGGCGCCGATGTCGCCGATTGGCGGCGCCAAGACCTGCCCAATCTTGCCGTGCGGCAAAGCTATGGCGGGGTTGTGCAAGTGGAACAGAAGGGCGGCAATCCTTCGGTTGATCCGGTGCTGCCGCTAGTTTGGCTCGCCAATCACTTGCATGGGCTTGGCGAGCATTTGCGCGCGGGCCAGGTGGTCACCACCGGCACCTATACGGGCTGCATTTTCGTCCCGCCCGGCCAACGCGTGGTCGCCGGTTTTGAAGGCTTTGGCGAGGTCGTTTGCGACCTCGCCTAATCCGATAGTTACAAGCCAAGCTTGCCGGCAACACCCAATTCGCCGGCAAGTTTGGTGAGTACCTCAATCGTCTTGTCTTCAATCTCAATGCCATTGGCGCGGCGATCAGCCTCACGCATCGCTTCAAGCTCACCGGGATAGAAAACGCCCTGGCTGCCCTCGGCTGGTGGCGTATCCTTCAGATAGCGCGCGAAATCTGCGACTTCCTGTTTGAATTGCGCCAATGGGCGGAAAGCATCCACCTTGAACACGGCCATGAAGCAGCCATCATTATGCCGGCCCGTGGGTTCCACGCCAAAGCCAAGCCCGGTCAACAAACCACACAGAATTTCCACCATCGCGGCCAGGCCAAAGCCCTTATAGCCTTCCGTGCCACCCAAGGGCAGCAAGGCGCCGCCTTTCTTCAATTGCGATGGGTCACGCGTGGGCTTGCCATCTGCGCCAATCACCCAGCCATCCGGCACTTCCTGCCCGCGCGCCTGCGCCAGAAATACCTTGCCGGCTGCGGCGGCCGAGGTCGCCATATCCAGCACAAAAGGCCCGGCCAAATCGGACGGCACGGCAATGGAAATCGGGTTGGTGCCAAGCCGTGCTTCACGCCCGCCGAAAGGCGCGACTGCTTTCGGGGAACGCCCGGAATCCGCCGTGCAAATGCCAATCATGCCAGCTTCAGCCGCCATCAGCGGATAGCTTGCCAAGCGCCCGATATGGCCCTGACGAAATACGGTGGCGGCGGCAACATTCGATGTTTGCGCTTTTTCGATCGTGTAGCGCATGGCCTTTTCATTGGCGACATAACCAAAGCCCCAATGGCCATCAATCACTGATGTTGTCGCTGATTCCTGCACAATCTTCCACGGCGCGCCGGGCACAATATGCCCCACCTTAATGCGTTCAATGTAGCCGGGGATCATAATGATGCCATGCGAATCATGGCCCACCAGATTGGCGCTGGTGCAATGCCGCGCGACGGTTTCCGCCTCATCTGCCGGCGCGCCGGCGGCGATCAATAGCGTGCGGCCGATTTCCTTGACGCGATCGGCACTGAGTTTCGGCATGGTCTTTCTCTCCTGAAGGGTGCCGCTTCATCGGCACCAATTGCTTTGCAAATCAATCGGGCTTGATGCCGCTTACGCGCACCACTTCGCCCCAGCGCGCCCAATCTTCTTCGATCACCTTGGCGTAATGCGCGCGCGTGCCGCCAACTGGTGTGGCGCCGAAACTCCGCACCCGTTCCGCCACATCAGGCTGGCGAAGGATGCTGTCCAATTCCTGCGAAAGCCGATCCAATATGGGGTCCGGCACGCCGCGCGGCGCCATGATGCCGCCCCAGAAGGTCACATCATAACCCGGCACAGTTTCCGCAAAGGTCGGCACATCGGGATAGGTCGGTGAACGTTCGGCACTTGTAATCGCAATTGGGCGAATGGTGCCGGCTTCAATCAAGGCACGCGTGGCGAAGAGTGAGTCACTCGCCAATTCTACATCCCCGCGCACCAGCGCCGTGAGGGATGGGTTATTGCCGTTATACGGCACCATGGTGAGTTCTATGCCCACCTGGCGCATCAGCATCACCAATGAAAGATGGTTCACGCCGCCGCTACCAGGGTGGGATATCGTCAGCCGGCCCTGGCGCTGCTTCGCCAATTCGATCACCTGCGGCAGGGTGCGCGCCGGAAAATCGCTGCGCGATACGAGCAAAAGCGGCGAGGATTGCGCCATGGAAACCGCAGAAAATGCCTGCGTCGGGTCAAGCCCCGCGGCGCGGTTCACCAATAGCGTAATCAGCGTGGAGGAAGAGGCGAACAAATAAGTATAACCATCCGCTGGTTGCCGCGCGACGTGTTCTGCCGCCAACAACGTGCCCGCACCTGGACGATTTTCTACAACGAAAGTGCTGCCGGGGATCCGTTCACCAAGCTTGGCCGCCAAAAGCCGCGCCATGATGTCATTGGCGCCACCGGCAGCGAAGCCCACCACAATGCGCACCTGCCGCGCGGGCCAGGCTTGCGCTTGGGCGCTACCTGCAACGCTGCCCAAAACAAATGGTGCTGCCAAAAGCGCGCCGCGACGGGTAATACGGATCATGGCCTGTTTCCTTCCTCTTTGAGGCAAAGGCTAAGCCCTGCCGTGCAACGGGGGCAAGCCCGCTTGAAAGCGGGCGGAAACCAGCCCAGGCTTGGCCCAGAGATGCCAGCACAAGGGATTACCGCCATGATGGATCTGCCAAAGGCCGATGCCGAAACCCGCGCCTGGTTTGACGCCTGGCTTGAACGCTTCGCCGGTTTTGTGCGGGAAGTGGATTATGCTTCCGCCCGCCCATTATTTCATCCCGATGTCTTGGCTTTTGGCACGCATCGCGATGTGATTCCGGGGCTGGCCGCCTGGCAGGCCTCACAATGGGATAATGTCTGGCCAAAGACGGAAGATTTCCGCTTCTCCCTTTCTGAAACCCATGTGCTGGCCGCCGATGATAAATCCATGGTGGTGGTGATTGCCCCCTGGATCAGCACGGGCTTTCACCCGGATGGCACACGTTTTGACCGCCCAGGCCGCGCCACCATGATATTCCATGGCAAGCCGGGTGCTTGGCTTTGCGTGCATTCGCATATGTCGCTCAATCGCGGCGTGCCGCAATCTAGCCACGCCAATCGTCCCGTGAAGGCGCCCTAAACCTGCCGCTTTGGCGCAGCAGAATTCTCCCCTGGCCTGCAACGGAGCCCCCCATGCGTCGTTTGAGCCTTGCCCTTACGCTGATTGCCCCCGCCGCCCTGGCGGCAGAATTACCGGTGCGTGGCGTGACCCTTTCCTCCACCGGTCTTGCGCAGATTGAACGCGCGGGCGAAGTGGCCGCGGATCAGCCGGTGGTGTTTCGTGCGCCGCTTGGCGATATAGATGATCTGCTGCGCTCTCTGATTATTCTTGATCCCGCCGGGCGTATTGAGGGCCTCAGCCTGCCCGCGCGTGATTTGTTGAATGAGGCATTTCGCGGCCTGCCGCTGCGCCCCGCTGATTTCGAAACCCGCGCTAGCCTGCTGAACGCGCTGCGCGGTCAGGAAGCGGAAGCCGCCGGCGCACGTGGGCGTATTGCGACAGCGGCGGAAACTGAAGCAGGGCTTGCGCTTTCGCTGATTGCGCTGCGCGGCTTGCTTTCCGTGCTGCTGAAGCCAGGCGATGAAGTCACGCTGACCGATCCTGCGCTTGCTGCCCGCGTGGCGCGCGCGGCGGAAGCCCTGGCGGCGGCGCGCAGCGATGATGAAAGGCGCATCGAAATCCGCCTGAAGGCGGATCGTGCGCGACAGGTTGCCGCGATTTATGTCGCCGGCGCGCCGCTTTGGAAGCCTTCCTATCGGTTGCTGGCGCCGGCTTTGGGCGCCGCGGGCGCTCAGGCTCGGCTGATGGGCTGGGCCGTGGTTGAAAACGCCTCGGGTAGTGATTGGGAAGGCGTGCGGGTTTCGCTGGTTTCCGATGACGCGGTGGCCTTTCGTCAGCCAATCTTCGAGCCCGTCACCGTGCCGCGCCCGGAATTGCCGGTGCGGATTGCGGAAGCCATTCGCGTAACTCCTGATACCGGCGCCATGCCTCCCATGCCGGCAGCCGCGCCCATGATGGCGCCACCGCCAGCACCAGCTCCGCGCGCCGCGATGCGCGTGGAAGCCGCGCCTGCACCTTTGGCTGCGACTGTCACCACCGAAGCCGCTGCCGGGCGAGTGGCCTTCAGCCTGGAACAACCAGTCACTCTTCGTAGTGGTGAAACGGCGAACCTCCCCTTTCTTGATCTGAACCTGTCCGCGGAACGGCTCTGGTGGGTGCAGGATTTGACGGCGACGCGCCCATTACAGGCGCTGCGCTTCCGTAATACCTCCAACCACGTGCTGCCGGATGGCTTGATCACGGTTTACGATGGCGCCGGCGCGCCAAGCTTCCTGGGTGATGCCGAATTGCGCGCGCTTTCCCCCGGTGATCAACGCTTGATTGCCTTTGCGCG
>CAIMVB010000033.1 GCA_903844785.1 uncultured Rhodospirillales bacterium
GGCGCGGGCCACCACGCCACCTTTCCTATAGGATATGGATCGAATGGCCGAAGGTGAAGCCCGTGTTACACTCCGAACCACAATCTTTTCTGACTGCCCCGCCGGGAGCCAGCCATTAGCCCCTGGCTGCACCCCACCACGCCGCGCAAAAAAATAGCGTGATCCATATCAATGGATCACGCTAGGTGCCGGCTACCCCCCGGTTGGGAGGAGGGGGAAGGAGGGTAACGCAGCCAAAAGCGGGGCGAACCCCGCCCAAAATCAAGCCGCGAGCGGCTTCGCCAGCTTTTCCATCGCAACCGTCATGCGCGCATTGACGGGCGCAAAGGCGCTTTCGGCGAGCTTGAAGGACGCTTCATGAAGCTTGGTGCCCTCGGCAACCACCTTCTCCATCGCGGCCTTGGCGAACTTCGCCTGCAGTTCAGCGGCTTCATTCACGCTCTTTACACCGGCAAGCGCCTTGGCGCCTTCCAGGGCTTGGTCGGTCAGGCCCTGCGCCAGCGCCATATACTGGCGAGCGAGGTCCTGAGAGCCCGAGGCCCAGGTCTGGGCGGCCTTGGTGAAGGCCTCCACATTGCCGCGGCCGAAGTCAGCAGCTTCTTCCGCCGCCTTGAAGATGCTCTCGGCACCCTTGGTCATTTGTTCCATGTTCGTCTCCATTGCGATGCGAGCCTGCGCCGCACCATCGGTCATCACTTTTTGAGCTTGCGCCGCGGCTTCTTCCGCAACCTTGCTCACAACCTGGCTCTTGCTTTGCGCCATGATCTCAACCTTTTCTTTGCCTTTCCGGGGCACAGCGACCCGGACTTTGCGTGCCGGCCGGGAGAGCCGAGAGGATTTGCTGCGCTGCAACATGAGCATCTTCTACGCTTGGCGCCGGACGCATTGCAAGCATTTTTTTGCACTGCACAAAAATATTTGATGCCCGGCAATTGGACCGACCCAAAGGGTTTTCGGGTTGAACCTGAAAAACTTTCGTTAACTAACTGACTGGAATGGGAATTCACCCATTTTTTGCTAGACCCGCCGCTATGCGTGACTTATAAACTTCATCAGGGGATCCAAAGGCTTGGCGCTACAAAGCTTCAGGCCGTTGGGGCATTTTCCGGCCAATAGGAATCGCCTGTGGGACCGAAAAATGTGCTAAAACAAAGATATAGAGGCATCTCATCGCGCATCGGCGCGCCGGGGCGGCTCTAGGGGGTTTGCGGTATGAGGATTCGTCGCCAAGGCCTGGGGGGCCTTGCCGGTCGATTCGCCGGGGTAATCTGCGGGCTCGCGCTCGCGGTGTTGCCATGGCGTGGGGCCGAAGCACAAATCGGCAGTGCGCGTTATTCAGCCATCGTCATGGAAGCCCGCACCGGGAATGTGCTGATAGAAGCCGGCGCGGACCAACCGCGCTACCCAGCCTCGCTCACTAAAATGATGACACTCTATATGGTTTTTGAGGCGCTTCGCGATGGGCAAACGCAACTCAATAGCCGCGTGGTAATGAGCGAAGCAGCAGCCTCTCGCCCGCCATCCAAGTTAGGTATCCCACCTGGCAGCGGGCTTACAGTGGAACAGGCGATTCTCGCCCTGGTCACCAAAAGCGCCAATGATGTGGCGGCGGCCCTTGGTGAGCATGTCGGGGGGTCCGAAGAACGCTTCGCGCAAATGATGACCATGCGTGCGCGCTCTCTCGGCATGACGCAAACGCGGTTTCGTAACGCCTCTGGCCTGCCGGATCTGGAACAGGTGACCACGGCGCGGGATATGGCAACCTTGGGCAGGCGGCTCTTTCTCGATTTCCCCAATCGCTATCATTATTTCGGCACGGTGCATTTTGCCTGGGGCCGGGCGCAAATCCGCAACCATAACCGCATGCTCGGCGATTATGACGGCGCGGATGGCATCAAGACCGGCTTCATTAATGCTTCCGGCTTCAATATCGTAACTTCCGCGCAGCGCGATGGCGTGCGCCTTGTGGGGGCGACTTTTGGTGGCTCCTCCTGGGTGGAACGCGACCGGCACATGGGGGCGCTGCTGGACCAAGGCTTCGCCCGGATGGGGGTGGCGCCGCGCGCGCCTTCATCGGTGATGGCCGCGGCCAATGCGCCGCGCCGCACGCCACCTGCCGCCCGCCCTGTTCAGCAGGGCAATACGCGCTTGGCGCAGGCGGCGCCGCCACAGCGGCGGACACAGCAGCAAGTAGCCGCCACGCCCAATCGTCAACCAGCCGCGCAAGTGGCCTATCGCCAGCCTAGCGCCCCGCCCCGGCCAGCGGCGCGCCCGGCGCAGCGGGTGGAACAGGGTAGTGCCGCGAATAATACGCAGCGCCCACAAGCCTCAGCAACACGGCAACAAAACTCATCAAACGCTACGCCGCGTTGAGGCATTGGCGGGAAGGCTGAATTCAGCTTTCCCGCCAGGAAAGCCCGGCGCGCATCATGCGCGCGCGCACATAGGCAAGCCAGATCACTTGCAGGCCAAGCGCGGGCAGTAAAACAAGCGGCTTCAGGCCAGGGTCCAGGCGCAAAAAAGCCCAGGCGAGCAGCCCATGGGCCAGCACAAAACCCCAATGCACAGCGGCCACTTGCCGCACGCCAAGACCCGTCCGCTGCGCCATCTGGTACAAATGGGTGCGATGCGCCGCAGTGATGTTAAGCCCCATCGCCGCACGGCGGATCAGCGTAAAGGCCGCATCGAAAAAGAGGCCAAATAACAGCAGCGGCACCAGCATGAAGGTCACTTCGGCCGCGTCGAACCGCGCCGCCGCGACGGCCAGGATCGCCACCATGAAGCCCAGGAATTGGCTGCCGACATCGCCCATGAAAATCCGCGCCGGGTGCAGGTTGAAGGGCAGAAAGCCCAAAAGCCCGGCGGCCAGCATCAGGGATGCCAGATAGACAAACCACCCACCCTGATGCCCAGCAATGGCACAAAGGATCAGCATGGCAACGAAGACGCTGCCGCCCACCAGCCCATCCAACCCATCCATGAAATTCACGGCGTTGGTGCAGCCAAGGATCCAAAACAGCGTCAGTAGCGGCCCCAGCGCGCCAAGTTGGATTACCCCCAAGCCCGGCACGGCCAGGCGCTGCAATTCCAGCCCACTTCCAATGGCAACCAGCGCCGCCACAGCCTGGGCAGCCAGTTTCACCGCAAAGCGCAAATCCCGCGCATCATCCCATAGCGAGACCGCCGCAATCGCCAGCGCCGCGCCGATCACGCCCAGGAATTGCGGCCCCGGCAGGCGCGCGAATTCCGCCTGCCAATACAAAACCCCCATGCCAAGGGTGAAGGCCACCACAATACCAAGCCCGCCGCCCCGCGGCGTGGGCCGGCTATGGCTGGACCGCGCATTGGGGTGATCCAGGATCGGGTAGGCGATCATCAACCGCACCACCAGCGCCGAGACCAGCGCAAGCCCAAGGGCGGCAGCCAAATGGATCAGGAAGGCATGAAGGGTCATTTCGCGCGCCGCTATCGCCCGGCGCAGCGCCGGGCGCAACCTGACAGCGACCTAGCGCCTTTGCAAAATTTCCGGATTGACCATCATGGACGGGTCGGGCGCGCCATCCAAAGCCGCCAGGATATTCCGCGCCGCCGCTTCCGCCATGCGGGCCGTGCCTTCTTCCGTGCTGGCTGCCGAATGCGGGCTGATGATGACATTGGGCATGCCGAATAAGGGATTGCCCGGCGTTGCCGGTTCCACTTCCAGCACATCGGTGCCGAAACCCATCAGCCGGCCCGATTGCAGCGCCGCCACCACCGCTTCCTGCTTCACAATCGGCCCGCGCGCCGTATTCACCAGAATGGCGCCGGGTTTCAGCGCGGCAAAGGCCGCTTCATCCATCAAATGCCGGGTTTCGGGCATCAGGGGGCAATGCAGCGTCACCACATCCGCTTCCGCCAGCGCCTTTTTGAAATCCCGCGCCGGGATATGCCCGTCAGAGGCGATACGCGCCGGGTGATAAAGCGGGTCATGCACCATGACCTTCATATGAAAGGCCCGTGCATAGGCCGCAACGCGTGACCCAATCCGGCCATAGCCCACTACCAGCGCGGTTTTGCCGGCCAAATCCACCATGCGCGGCCCATCCTTGGGCCACCAACCACCCTGCTTGATGTGGGCATCTGAATCCACCGCGCGCCGGGCAACCCCCAGCATCAGCATCATGGCGTGTTCGGCGACCGAAAGATCATTGGTGCCATTCACCACCATGACCGCAATGCCGCGTTCGGTGCAGGCGGGGATATCCACCGTGTCAAAGCCAACCCCAATCCGGGATACCGCGCGCAGCCTTGGCGCGGCGGCGAGTGCGGCCGTATCCACCCGTTCAAGCCAAGCAACCAGGCCATCCGCATTGGCCAAGGCCGCATGCAAGGCGGGCGCGGGTGGGTCGAACATTTCAATGGTTTCAACATCTGGCCGCGCCGCCAGCACCGCCGCACCCGCAGGGTGCAAAGGCCGGCCAAGGACAATGCGATAGGGCATCAGTTCAGCTTCTCGATCTTGTTGACCTCAACCACTTCGCGCCAGCGGGCGATTTCGGACCGCACATGGGCGGCGAAACGCTCGGGCGGGCCGCCTTCGGGGCGCACACCAAGATCGGCGAATTTGCGCCGCACTTCCGCGTCGGCCAGCGCTTCATTGAGCAGGCGGCTGAGGCCAGCCACTACAGCATCGGGCGTGCCGCGCGGGGCCATGAAGCCGAACCAGGGTTCGACAACAATATCCGGGATGCCGGCTTCGGCGAAGGTGGGCACATCTGGCAAGGATGGGTCACGTTCCCGCCCTGTGACCGCCAGCGCGCGGATTTGCCCGGCGCGGATGGCCTGCACCTTGGTTGGGATGTTTTCCATCATCACCTGCACCTGGCCAGCAAGTAGCGCCTGCAAGGCCGGCGCGCCGCCGCGGAAAGGCACATGCACCAGCGTGAGGCCAAGCCGGCCATTCAGCAATTCCGGGATCAGATGGTTGGAAGACCCAAAGCCTGAGGAGCCGTAATTCACCTTGCCCGGATTGGCCTTCACCCAGGCGATGAATTCCTGAAGATTGCGCGCCGGCACATCATTATTCACCGCCACCGCATTCATGACACTGCCGGACCAGAAAACCGGGATCAGGTCCCGTTCAATGTCATAAGGCATACGGGCATAAATGGCCGGGTTGATGGCGCAATTGCCGATGGTACAGGCGCCAAGCGTATAGCCATCTGGCGCGCTTTTCGCCGCCGCATCCATGCCGATATTGCCATTGGCGCCGGAGCGGTTTTCGATCACCCAAGGATGCGCGGTGCTGCGGCTGACGCGATCCGCCAGGATGCGCCCAACCAAATCGGTGGACCCGCCCGGCGGGAAGGGCAGAATGATGCGCACTGGGCGGTCTGGGACCCAGCCCTGCGCCATGGCAAGCCCAGGCAGGCAAAGGGCGAAAATACTAAGCGCAATCCGGCGTAGCATGGGGGTTCCTCCTGATTCTTTGGGGTCAGGCTGCCCGTGAACGCGGCCCTTCGCAAGCCAGCCCGAAAGATGCTTGCCTACAAAGCGCTTCAGGCATTATGATGCGCCTATGCGTGAGGTTTCGCGTCGCACCGGCCTGTCCTTTGGGGTTTCCGCCCCGGCTGTCGCTTGCGCGCTACTTGGGCTTCGACTTATCCGCCCCTGGGCGTGAAAGCCTGCCGCGCGCGGCAAGCATCGCTCAGGGGAAGCCCTTCATGCCACGCAACCCATTGAACGCCTGAGGAAAGCCTCATCATGGCCATTAACCACCCCTCTTTCGGCAAGCTGGCCGATAACCGCATCATCATGTTCGACACCACGCTGCGCGATGGTGAACAATCCCCTGGTTTTTCCATGAACCTCCAGGAAAAGCTCCGCATGGCGGAAGCGCTGGCGGAATTGGGGATTGATGTGATGGAAGCGGGCTTCCCCATCGCCTCGCCGGGGGATTTTGAAAGCGTGCAGTCCATCGCTGAGCGCTTTTCCAAGGACGGCCCGGTGATTTGCGGCCTGTCGCGCACCGCGCCCGCCGATATCCTGCGCGCCGCGGAAGCGGTGAAGCCGGCGGCACGCAAGCGCATCCATACCTTTGTCTCGACCAGCCCCTTGCATATGCGGGTAAAACTGCGGCTTGAACCGGAACAGGTGCTGGAACTGGTTACCAGCAGTGTGGGTCTCGCCCGCCAGCATACGGATGATGTGGAATGGTCGGCGGAAGATGGCACGCGGACGGACCCGGATTTCCTCTGCCGCTGTGTGGAAGCCGCCATCAAGGCCGGCGCCACCACCATCAATATCCCGGACACGGTCGGTTACGCCCTGCCGGAAGACATGACCCGCATCTTCACCATGGTGCGCGAACGTGTGCCGGGCGCGGATCAGGTGATCCTGTCGGCCCATAATCACAATGACCTTGGCCTGGCGGTCGCCAATACGCTGGCCGCCATTCGCGCCGGGGTGCGCCAGATTGAAGCCACCATCAATGGCATTGGCGAACGCGCAGGCAATGCTTCGATCGAAGAAGTCGTGATGGCGCTGCGGACCCGGGCGGATGCGATCCCGGTTTCGAATGGGATTGTGACGCAAAATATCCTGAAGACCAGCCGCTTGCTGGCGACCATCACGGGCTTTGATGTGCAGCCCAATAAGGCGATTGTCGGCCGCAATGCCTTCGCCCATGAAAGCGGCATCCATCAGGATGGCGTGCTGAAGGATAAATCCACCTATGAGATCATGACACCGGAAAGCGTGGGCTGGTCCACATCATCCCTTGTCATGGGCAAGCATTCCGGCCGTGCCGCCTTCCGCGATAAGTTGAAGGCCATGGGCTATGAGATTGGTGACAACCAATTGAACGACGCCTTCCGCCGCTTCAAGGACCTCGCGGACCGCAAGAAGGTGGTCTACGACGAAGATATTGTGGCGCTGGTTGATGATGAAGTGGTCCGCCAGAATGATAGGCTGAAGCTGCTGGCACTGACGGTTGCGACGGGGATGAATACCCGCCCGACTGCCTCCATCGCCTTGGAAGTGGATGGCGAAAGGCGTGAAGGGGTCGCCGCCGGGGATGGCGCGGTGGATGCCACCTTCAATGCGCTCCGGCAGGCTTTCCCGCATGAGGTGAATTTGAAGCTCTATGCCGTGCAATCGGTCACGGGGGGCACGGATGCCCAGGCGCGCGTCACGGTAAGGCTCGAAGAAGCGGGCAAGCTGGTGGATGGCCAGGGGGCGGATACGGATACCATCGTCGCCTCCGCCCGGGCCTATGTCCATGCGCTGAACAAGCTTCTGGTCAAGCGCGAACGCACGGAACCGCCCGCCGTTCTGCGCGCCTGAGGGCTACCCCCCCAATTCCGGCTTGAGAGTCAGGCCGAGGGGGGGTAAATCCCAACCCTTCCTATTTTCTCGGGGAGTCTTTCCCGTATCCCGGCGCCCTGGCGCCGGGCCAAGGTTTCTTTTTAAGGGGCAGCATCATGTTCGGACGCCTATTCGGCTTCCTTTCCGCCGATATGGCCATCGACCTCGGCACCGCGAATACGCTGGTCTATGTGAAGGGCCGGGGTATCGTTTTGAATGAGCCGAGTGTTGTCGCCATCTCAGACCAGCGTGGCCGCAAGCAGGTGCTAGCCGTTGGCGAAGAAGCGAAGCTCATGCTGGGCCGCACGCCGGGGAATATCTCGGCCATTCGCCCCTTGCGCGATGGCGTGATCGCGGATTTCGAAGTGGCGGAAGAAATGATCAAGCACTTCATCCGCAAGGTGCATAATCGCCGCGGCTTTGCCTCCCCCATGATTATTGTCTGCGTGCCTTCGGGGTCCACCGCAGTGGAACGCCGCGCCATTCAGGAAAGCGCGGAAAGTGCCGGGGCGCGCAAGGTGCTGCTGATTGAAGAACCCATGGCGGCGGCGATTGGTGCCGGCCTACCGGTGACGGAACCCTCAGGGTCCATGGTGGTGGATATTGGCGGCGGCACCACGGAAGTGGCGGTGATCAGCCTGGGCGGCATTGTCTATGCGCGCAGCGTGCGCGTGGGTGGTGACAAGCTGGATGAGGCGATCATTTCCTACATCCGCCGGCAATTCAATTTGCTGATCGGTGAAAGCACCGCGGAGCGCATCAAGCTTGAAATCGGCGCCGCCGCCGCGCCCGAAGATGGTGAAGAAGGCCCTATGGCCGAGGTAAAGGGCCGCGATTTGATGAATGGCGTGCCGCGCGAAGTCGTGGTCAGCCAGCGCCAGGTGGCGGAAGCGCTCGCCGAACCCGTCGGCCAGATCGTGGATGCGGTGAAGACCGCTTTGGAAAACACCCCGCCGGAACTCGCCGCCGATATCGTGGATAAGGGCATTGTGCTGACGGGCGGCGGGGCGCTGCTCGGGCGGCTTGATCAGGTGCTGCGTGACGCCACTGGCCTGCCCGTGGTGGCGGCGGAAGATGCGCTTTCCTGCGTGGCGCTGGGTACCGGCCGTGCGCTTGAGGATATCAAGCGCCTTCGCCATGTGCTGACATCCATGTATTGAGGCGGGGAGGAAGGGGTTAGCCCAGCGTGATCAGGCTCAGCATCCCTCTACGGCAGGCATTGGCGCGGCTTTCGCTGCCGATCATGATTGCCGTGGCCTTCGGGGTGATGCTGCTGGGCAAGGCGGATAACCTGCTGGTTGAAAGGCTCCGCACCACGCTGTCCGATGCCCTGGCGCCGATCTACGGCGCGATTTCCCAACCGGTGAATGCGGTTGAGGACGCGATTGCGGAAATCCAAAGCCTCGGGACGCTGCGCAGCGATAATGCCAGGCTGCGCGAGGAAAATGAACGGCTGCGCCGTTGGCATGCGGCGGCGTTAAGCCTTGAAGCGGAAAATACCCTGCTGCGCCGGCAACTTGGTTTTGTGCCGGAAGCGGCGCCCAATTTTCACGCGGCGCGCGTGGTGGCCGATGGCGGGGGCACCTATGCCCGCGCGGTGCTGCTTTCCATCCCGCCGCAGCATGGCATCCGCAAGGGGCAAGTGGCGCTGGATGAACGCGGCTTCGTTGGCCGCGTGACAGAAGTGGGCGCGCGTTCGGCGCGTGTGCTACTGGCGACGGATATGAATAGTCGCGTGCCCGTCACGCTTGAAGGCAGCCGCGCGCGCGCGGTGATGGCGGGCACGAATGGCGCCCGCCCGCGCCTGGCGCATTGGCCAGAAGGGGTGATCCCGCAGGAAGGCGAAAGGGTTGTCACCAGCGCCCAGGCCAATGCCTTCCCGGCTGGGCTGCCGGTTGGCGTGGTGCGACGCAGCGCGCAGGGCAATCTGGAAGTGGAACTCTTTGCGCGGCTTGATAATCTTGAAATGGTGCGGCTGTTTGATTTCGGCCTTTCCGGCATTCTGCCGCCGGAAGCGGTGGCGCGCCCGGAACCGCGCGCCCCGCGCCGGTGATCCCGCGCCATGTCAGCCAATGCCCCGCTCCGCGCGCCGCCCCCCGGGCGCCCGGAACCGCCGCAAGATTTGGCGCGGCGGCTTGAAGCGCTGCTCCGGCTTGTCTTTCCGCTGATCTCTACCGCGCTTGTGCTGATTTTGGCGGCAACGCCCACCGGGCTGCCGGCGCTGGCCTTTGCGCTAGCCATGCCGGCGATTGGCTTTTGGACCGTGTTTCGCCCCGCCGGCATGGCGCCGCCGATTGTCTTTCTGCTGGGGCTGTTGCTTGATCTGCTCACCATGGCACCGCTTGGCGTGCATATCATCGCCCTCCTCGCGCTGCATGGTGTGGCGATGCGGCTCCGGTTTTGGCTGGCGCGGCAAGGCTTTGTCATGGTCTGGCTATGCTTTTGCCTGGGCGCCCTGGCCGCGACGCTGCTGGCTTGGGGTCTTACGGCGATCTTGCTGCTGGCACTGCCGCCCTGGCAGCCAATTTTCCACACGCTGCTGCTGAGCGCCGGGCTTTACCCGATGATCGCCACACTCCTCTCCCGCGCGCATGAGGCGATGCGCCGGGCGGAGAATCTGCCATGAAGTTCTGGCCCGGGCGCCGCGCTTCAGGCTTTGGCGCGAATACCAATATCAAGCGGGAAGAAGAACGCAGGCGGACGATTTTCACGCGCCGCGCTGCACTACTGGGCACGCTGCAATTGGGCGCACTCGGCTTTCTTGGGCATCGGCTCTATCGGTTGCAGATTGAAGAAGGCCGGCGTTACGCGACCTTGGCAGAAGAAAACCGCGTCAGTGCGCGGCTTTTCGCCCCACCGCGCGGGCGCATCCTGGATAGGCGCGGCGATGTGGTAGCGGGCAATCGGCTGAATTGGCGGGCGCTTCTGGTCGCGGAACAAACCGCTGATGTGACCGCAACGATTGAAACCTTCTCCCGCATCGTGCCCTTGCAGGATCATGAAAAGGCGCGGATCGAACGCGACATTAGGCGCAATCGCCGCTTCGTCCCTGTGATCCTGCGCGAATTCCTGAGTTGGGAGGAAATGGCGGCGATTGAAGTGAATGCGCCAGACCTGCCCGGCGTTTCGGTGGATATGGGCACCACGCGCATCTATCCTGAAACCGAACATTTGGCGCATGTGCTGGGGTATGTCGGCACGCCAACTGAACAGGATGCGGGTGAGGAAGGCTTGGTCCATCTGCCCGGCATGCGCGTGGGCCGCGCTGGGCTGGAACGCTTTCATGACCGCGTGCTGCGCGGGCGCGCCGGCGCGGTGCAGGTTGAGGTGAATGCGGTTGGGCGCGTGATCCGCGAATTAGACCGGCGCGAAGGCATCCCCGGCCAGGATGTTCAGATTTCTGTCGATACCGGGCTGCAAAAGGCCATTCGCAACAAGATTGATGAAGGCACCACGGCGGTCCTGTTGGATGCGCGCAATGGCGAAGTATTGGCCATGGCGACCAAGCCATCCTTTGATCCCAATATCTTCAATTCCGGCGTCAGCGCCGCGCAATGGCGGCAATGGACGGCATCACGCTCCACGCCTTTGATCAACAAAGCGACAAATGGGCTTTATGCGCCGGGGTCCACCTTCAAGATGGTGGTGGCGCTGGCGGCACTGGAAGCAAAGGTTTGTCGACCCGGCGATATTGTTCATTGCCCTGGCCATTTTGATTTCGGCGATACGCGCTTCCATTGCCACAAGCAAAGCGGCCATGCCGGGATGAATATGCGCACCGCCATCGCACAAAGCTGTGATGTCTATTTCTACGAGATGGCGCGTCGCACGGGTATGGATAAAATAGCTGCCATGTCGCATCGCTTCGGCCTTGGCGTGGATTTGGACATTGAATTACCAGGCACACGCCGTGGCTTGGTGCCAACCCGTGGCTGGCGGCAAGCGCAAGGACATCCGTGGAATATTGGCGATACTATTGTGCATGGCATCGGCCAGGGTTTTTATCAGCTCACGCCATTATCCCTTGCGGTGATGACCGCACGGCTTGCCACTGGGCGCGCGGTGCAGCCGCATCTGACACGCGCCATTGCCGGCCAACCGTTGCGTGGCGGCAAGCCTGAGGATTGGCCAAGCCTTGGCATTCCGGAAGCCGATTTACGCGTGGTGCGCGAATCCATGTGGGCGGTGGTGAATGGCGGCGGCACGGCGGGCTCGGCGCGGCTGCCCGGCCAATACGGCATCATGGCTGGTAAGACCGGCACCACGCAGGTCAGGCGCGTGTCCCGCGAACAGCGCGAAAGGGGCTTTAATGTCGCCAACCTACCGCGCGAATGGCGCCCCCATGCGCTTTTTGTGGCTTACGCCCCTTATGACAATCCGGTCTTTGCGCTTTCAGTGATTGTGGAACACGGCACCAGCGGTTCAGGCGCCGCCGCGCCCTTGGCGCGTGACATTCTGGTGGAAGCCTTCCAACGCCTGCCCATCACACCCGCGCCGCGTGACCCGCGCGTGGCGGAGCTTGGCCGATGATTTTTGAACGCCGCCTGCTGACCGAAAGCCGCGGCGCTGGCTTAGTTTCAAAGCTCTGGCGCGTGCCGTGGCTTTTTGTGCTGCTGCTGGCGGGTGTAGCTGCCATTGGTTATGTTGCGCTCTGGACAGCGGGCAGCGGCAATCCGGATGCCTATGCGCAAAAGCATGCCCTGCGCTTCGGTTTTTGCCTGGTGATCATGTTGAGCATCGCCTTCATTGATATCCGGCTAATCCTGCGCTTCGCCTGGGTGGGCTATGCGGTGGCGCTGGCATTGCTTGTGCTGGTGCTATTTCACGGCAATATCGGCAAGGGCGCGCAGCGCTGGCTGGATATTGGCCCGGTGCAATTGCAGCCATCAGAACTCATGAAAATCATGCTGGCGCTGGGGCTCGCGGCTTGGTTCCATCGCGCTTCCTGGGAACGCATGGGCAATCCGCTGTTCCTGATCCCGCCCGCGCTGATGGTGTTGGTGCCGGTGGGCTTGATATTGAAGCAACCCAATCTGGGCACGGCGCTGATCACGGCCATGATTGGTGCTGCCGTGTTTTGGGCGGCGGGCATGCGTTGGTGGAAATTCGCGCTGATGGCAGGCGCTGCCGCCATCGCAGCACCCATCGCCTATGAGAATTTGCGCGATTATCAGCGCGCGCGCATCACCACCTTCCTTGATCCGGAAAGCGATCCGCTGGGTGCGGGCTATAACATCATACAATCCAAAATCGCGCTGGGTTCGGGCGGGTTATGGGGCAAGGGATTTCTGCAAGGCACGCAGGGGCATTTGAATTTTCTGCCGGAAAAGCAGACGGATTTCATCTTCACCCTGATCGCCGAAGAATTCGGCTTCACCGGCGCCATCGCAACAATGTTCATGCTGCTGGCAGTGATTGTGTTCTGCTACATCGTTGCTTTCCGGTCGCGGCATCAATTTGGCCGGCTACTCGCGATTGGGCTTGGCACCAATTTCTTCCTTTATGTCTTCGTCAATGTCGCCATGGTCACTGGCGCCATTCCGGTGGGCGGTGTGCCGTTGCCGCTGATCAGCCATGGTGGTTCGGCCATGCTGACCGTGATGATAGGCTTCGGCCTGCTGCTTTCAGCCTATGTCCATCGAGACGCTGAATTGGGGCCAATGCGTGAATAACCAGGCACGGCTGCTGCTGGCCTGGGTGCTGGCGGGGCTTGCTGCTGGCATTGCGCTTCAAGTTGCGGGCCATCCCGCCTATGCCGCCATAGCCTGGGCGGCGGCATCCCTGCCTGTCGCGCTGCATGTGGCAATTGGTGTGATCCGCTCCCTGCTGGGTGGGCGGCTTGGCGTGGATGTGATTGCCTTCGCTTCCATCCTTGGTGCACTTGTCCTTGATGAAGCCGCCGCCGCCGCCGTGATTGCGCTGATGGTAGCAGGCGGTGAGGCTTTGGAAGCCTGGGCGGAAGGCCGTGCCCAAGGCGCATTGACCGAACTTCTGGCGCGCGCCCCCCGCGCTGCGGCGCGCATCAGCAATGGCGAAATCACCGAAATAACCCTGGACGCCATAGCCCCCGGCGATCTGCTGCTGGTCCGCCCAGGTGAGACCGTGCCCGCCGATGGCACGCTGGAAGATGCCGGCGCGACGCTTGATGAAAGCATGCTGACCGGGGAGCCTTTGCCCGTATCACTACAACAAGGGGCAAGGGTTCGCAGTGGCGGGGTGAATGCGGGCGGCGCCTTTCGCCTTCGGGCCAGCGCCGGGGCGGCGGGCAGCACCTATGCTGCAATCATCCGCCTGACCCAGGCCGCGGCACAATCCCGCGCGCCGCTCGTGCGCCTCGCGGATCGTTGGGCGATTGGCTTTATTTTGCTGACGGCGCTGCTGGCTGGCGCGGCCTGGGCCATCACAGGTGATCCGCGCCGCGCGCTGGCGGTGCTGGTGGTGGCCACCCCCTGCCCGCTGATCCTGGCCGCACCCATTGCGCTGGTCGCCGGCATTGGGCGTGCGGCGCGGCGCGGCATTGTGGTGAAGGGCGGCGCCGCGCTGGAACGGCTGGCCCGCATTCGCACGGTGATTTTCGACAAAACGGGCACGCTGACCCCTGGCCGGCCAAGGCTTGCGGGCATTGAAGCCGATCCCTCGCTTGGCCGGGATGCCGCGCTCCGCCTGGCCGCTGCCCTCGCGCAGGCTTCCACCCATCCGGTTTCTGTCGCGCTGGTCGCCACGGCCCGCGCGCGCGGCTTTGATTTGCCCGTGCCCGAAAGCGTTGAGGAAACCCCCGGCGGCGGGCTTTCCGGCCAGGTGGATGACAAGGCGCTGACACTCGGCAGTGAGGGCTTTTTGCTGGGCCGCGGCATGGGGCCGGAAAACGGGCTTTTCGCTGCGGCTTTGGTGAGTGCGGCGGGCTCGGTCGCGTGGTTGGCGGTGGAAGGGCGCGCGGCGGCGGCCTTCATCATGGCCGATGGGCTGCGTGAGGAAGCGCCACGTGCCGTGCGCGCACTACGCCAATTGGGCATTGAACGGATTGTGATGGTGACCGGGGATCGCGCCGCCGCCGCCACCCCGATCGCGGCCGCCTTGCGGCTGGACGCCATGCTGGCGGATCGTGACCCCGCCGGCAAGCTCACCGCGCTCAAGGCCGAACGCGGTCCGGTCGCCATGGTGGGCGATGGCGTCAATGACGCGCCGGTGCTGGCCGCCGCTGATGTCGGCATTGCCATGGGCGCGCATGGCACGGCGGCGGCGGCGGAAGCGGGTGATGTTGTGCTGCGGGCAGATAGGTTGGACCGCACAGCGGAAGCCATTGCCATTGCGCGCCGCGCCCGGCGCATTGCGTTGCAGGCCATTCTGCTCGGCATGGGGCTATCACTGATCGCCATGGTGGCGGCGGCGTTGGGGTGGCTGAGCCCGCTTGCCGGCGCGCTATTGCAGGAAGGGATTGATGTCGCGGCCATCCTGTATGCGCTCCGCGCCCTGCTGCCCGGCAATGATGGCGCCGCGGCACGACTTACACATGAGGCGGGGCTTTCGGACCGCGTTGCCGAACATGCGGGGCTGCGTAATTTGGCCGAGGCGTTGCGCGGCGCGGGTGAGACGCTCCATGAAGGCCCGGCGCAACTCACCGAATTGCGCGCGCTTGAACGGCGGCTCCGCGATGAATTGCTGCCGCATCAGGCTGCCGAGGAAAGCGCGCTTTACCCTGAAGCCGCCGCCAGGCTCGGTGGGCAGGACCCGCTTGGGGTATTGCTGCGGATGCATACCGAAATCGAAGGCTTGGCCGAGCGTTTTTCGGCGCTTTTGCCACTCGCTGAGACGCCGGGCGGCTTTGCTGAGGTAGCGCCCGCCATCCGGCGCACATTATTCGCGCTTGAAGCCCTGCTGGCGCTGCATCTGACCGCTGAGGAAGAAGCCCTGGCTGGGCTGAGCGGGCCTGAGGATGGCGCGGCGCAATCCCCTCGCTAAACCTGTGCGTTCTGCGCTAAAGCCCTTTTTGACATGAGCACGCAACCAACCGAATCCGAAGCGCCCAGCCGCGACGGGCTTTGGCCCATGCCGCCCGGCCCGCCGCATGAGGAGCGCCATTTCACGCAGAATGAGGTGGTGCGTGATCTGGTGATCGGCACCGCCGATGGCCTGACCGTGCCCTTCGCGCTGGCCGCCGGGCTTTCCGGCGCCATTGCCGCCAATCCGCTGATTGTGACCGCTGGCTTGGCTGAGATTGCCGCAGGCTGCATCGCCATGGGCCTTGGCGGCTATTTGGCCGCACGCACGGATGCCGAGCATTTCGCGGCAGAACGCAAGCGTGAAGAAGAAGAAACCGAAATCTACGCGGATCGCGAACGCTGGGAAGTGGCGGCGATCCTGCATCGCTATGGCGTGCGCGGTGATGCCTTGCGTGCGGCAGTGGATAGCATCTGCGCCGATAAGCGGCGTTGGGTGGATTTCATGATGCGGTTTGAATTGGATTTGAAGGAACCGCAGCCCGATCGCGCGGCACGGTCCGCCGTGACCATTGGCGGCGCTTATGTGGTGGGCGGGCTATTGCCGCTTTCGCCCTATATGCTGCTCGACAGCACGCATCAGGCCCTGGTGATTTCCGCCTGCATTACCGGCGTGGCGCTGGCAAGCTTCGGTTGGCTGAAGGCGAAAGCGACCGGCCTGCCCGCAGGGCGCGGCGCGGTGCAGACGCTACTCATTGGTGGGCTGGCGGCGGGTGTGGCCTATATGGTGGCGAAATTGGTCGGGGGGTGATTTCCCCCGTTCCTCAAAGCGCCCGATTGGCCCGCGCCACCACCGCTTCGAACAGCACCTGGCAGCCCGCTTCCGCTTCTTCCGGCAGAATGCTCTCAGCTTCGTTATGTGAAAGCCCATCCTTGCAGGGCGTGAAGATCATCGCGGTTGGCACGGAACGCGCGACATAAACCGCGTCATGCCCGGCGCCTGAAATGATCTCACGCGCAGGCAGGCCAAGGCGCTTGGCGGCCTGGCGCACCAGATCAACGCAGGAAGCATCAAAGGGCTGGGCCGGGATGCGGAACAGCTCGGTCAATTCCAGCTTGCAGCCATTGGCTTCCACCAGCTTGCGCGCTTCTTCCGGGAAGCTTTCGGCCAGGCCCTGGATTTGCGCATCCGACGGGTGGCGGAATTCGACGCTGAAGCGCACTTCGCCCGGCACAACATTGCGGCTGGCGGGCAGTACTTGCAGGAAGCCGACCGTACCGCGGCCATCTTCGCCGCGCGCGCGCATCAGCGCATCCACGCGTTCAATCACGCGCGCCGCGGCCACCAGCGCATCGCGCCGCGCGGAAGGCGGTGTGGTGCCGGCATGGCTGTCTTGCCCGATGATCACCGCATCATACCAAACCTGCGCCTGCGCGCCGGTGACGACGCCAATCTGCTTGCCTTCGCGTTCCAGGATCGGGCCTTGTTCGATATGCAATTCGAAATAGGCATCCGCCGGAAACGGTGCCGCCTTATGCGCGCCCTTATAGCCAATCTGATCCAGCGCCTCACCCACGCTCACGCCATCCACATCGCGCAGGCTATAGGCTTTTTCCTGCGTATAGATGCCGGCCCAAACGCCACTGCCCATCAGGGAATGGCCGAAGCGGCTGCCTTCCTCATCGGTCCAATTCACCAGCTCAATCGGCGCTTCGGTGACGATATTGAGGTCATTCAGGCTCCGCATCACCTCAAGCCCCGCAATCACGCCCAGCGCGCCATCAAATTTGCCGCCCGTGGGCTGGCTATCGAGATGGCTGCCGAGCAGCACGGGCAGGCGCTTCGGGTCGCGGCCTTCGCGGCGGGCGAACATATTGCCGATGGAATCAACGCGCACCGTCAGGCCAAGCGCTTCGCACCAGCCGCGAAAACGATCCCGCCCGGCCTTGTCCACATCGGTCAGCGTCAGGCGCTTCACGCCACCCTTGGGCGTGGCGCCGATTTCCGCCATCGTCATCAGGCTATCCCAAAGACGCTTGCCATCAATGCGCTGATTTGTGCCGCTCATGTCCTGCTGATCCCTTGGCTTGTCTCGCCCTGCCTTTGGCGCGCGGCGCGCGCCCTGTCCAGAGGCTGCCGCCCTTAGCCCACCGCGAAGCCAGCCGCGCGGAAGCGGGCCTGGCCTTCCGGGCCGGTCAGGGCCGCCAGCAGCGCCCCTGCGGCCGCCGCATCCGCGGCCGCCGTGGCAACCGCGCCCAGATAGGCGGTGCTGAGTTGCGCACTTTCCGGCAAAGGCCCCACCAGCATCGCGCCCGGCACGGCGATGATTTCGCTGATCTGGGAAATGGCCAGCGCCGCGCGGCCTTCCGCCACAGCGCCAACCGCAGCACCGCCGCCGGGGAAGATCAGCACGCGCCCGCGCATGGCCTCGGCCAGGCCCAGGCGTTCAATCAGCCGCGCCGCATGGGTGCCCGCCGTGGCGCCTGTCGAGGGGTCTGAATGGGCAATGGCGGGGGCCGCCAGAATGGCGGCACGCAGCGCCGCTTCCGTGCTGATATCTGGCAAGGCCGCGCCGGCCTTCACCGCGACCCCAATCAGCATTCGGCCCAGTTCGCGCTGGCTGCCTGGCCTCAGCAGCCCGGCATCGGTCAGGGCGGCAATCTGCGTGGCGCTGTTCAGCACCAGATCGGCTGCCTCCCCTTCCCGGAGCCTGCGCGCCACGACGCCGGCATTGGCGATCTCTAGCCGCACTTCACGCCCCGTGGCGGCGGTGAAGCGTGCGGCGATATCGCGGGCGGAGGCCGCAACCGCGCCAGTACCCAGCAGTTTTAGCGGCGGCGAATTGGCCAAAGCCGGGGCTGGCAGGGCCAGAGCAGCCAATAGCGTACGGCGTTGCATGTTCCAGGCCCCCATGTGCATCTTACCGGCTGATCCTAACCCTACCCGTTCCCAGGAGAAACATCATGGCCCATGCGCTTGAAGGTTCTGGCCCCGCCATTCTGCGTAATTCTGATTTGGATGCGGAAGCGGTACGCGCCGCGCGGGTTGATCTGGCCGCCTGTTTCCGCATGGCCGCGCGGCTTGGCCTGCATGAGGGGATTTGCAACCACTTCTCCTTCGTGGTGCCGGGGCGCGATGATCTGTTTCTGGTGAACCCCTATGGCTGGGCTTTTTCGGAAATGACCGCATCGCGCCTGCTGGTCTGCGATTTCAAGGGCAATGTGATTGCCGGGGAAGGCGTGCCGGAAGCGACCGCGTTTTTCATCCATGCGCGCATGCATATGAACCAGCCGCGCGCCAAGGCGGCCTTCCATACGCATATGCCGAACGCCACGGCCCTTGCCATGCTGGAAGGCCCACCCTTGGTCTGGGCCGGGCAAAGCGCCTTGAAATTCTATGGCCGCACCCTGGTGGATGAAGATTACAACGGCCTTGCTTTGGATGAGAGTGAGGGCGACCGGATCGCCGCTTCCATTGGCGATGCCGATATTGTCTTCATGAAAAACCATGGCGTGATGGTGGTGGGTGCCAGCATCGCGGAAGCCTGGGATGATCTTTACTATCTGGAACGCGCGGCTGAAGCGCAGCGGCTTGCCATGTCAACGGGCCGGAAGCTGAAGCCCGTGCAGCCTGAAATCGCCGCACGTACCTATGCGCAAATGCGCGAGGGGGATCGTGAAAGCGCCAAGCTGCATCTGGAAAGCATCAAGCGCATCCTGTCGCGGGAAGAACCGGAATTCATGCATTGAATTCTGCCGCCTACCAGCGCGGGTTATTGCTGCTGGTGATCACGACCGTCGGCTGGGGCATGAATTGGCCGGCGATGAAGGTGTTGTTGGCGGAATTGCCGCCACTCACCACGCGCGCGATTGGTGGCGGGCTGGGCTTTTGCGTGCTGCTGGGTGTCACACTGGCGCAAAAGCAAAGCCTTGCCGTGCCGCGCGCGATTTGGGGGCGGCTCACGCTGATCTCATTGCTGAATGTCACGGCCTGGATGGGGCTTGCGAGTTTTTCGCTGCTGTGGCTTGCGGCGTCCGAAGCGACGATCATTTGCTACACCATGCCGGTCTGGGCGGCGGTTTTCGCCTGGGTGGTGCTGGGGGAAAAGCCGAGCCTTGCGCGCGTGATGGCTTTGGTGCTGGCACTATCGGGCTTGGTTTATCTGGTGCTGGGCAAGGGGCTTGATCTTGGCATTGCCAAGCTGCCGGGGGTTGCCTTGGGCCTTGGTTCCGCGGTGCTTTTTGCGCTTGGCACGGTGCTGACCAAGCGCCTGCCGCTTGGCCTGCCGCCATCAAGTTCTGTCGCCTGGCAGGTAGGCATTGGCGTCGCCCCGCTGTTCATTGCCGCGGCCATTTTCGATCCGTTGGATTTCAGCAAGGTATCGGCGCTTGGCGTCGGATTGCTGATTTATGGCGGGGTTTTCGCCTTGGGCTTTTGTTATCTTTCCTGGTTCGCGGCGTTGAAAATGCTGCCGGCATCGCTTGCCTCACTCGGTACCATTATCACGCCCGTGGTGGGCGTGGTGGGCGCCGCGCTGTTTTTGGGTGAGGCCTTTGGTCTGCGCGAAATCCTGGCTTTGGTGCTAGTGCTATCGGGCGTTGTGCTGGCTGTGCGCGGCTGATCCTTCAGTTACGCGGCACGTTCAGCTTGCTCAAAATCGGGCGCCATTGCGTATCGGAACGGCTCAGGAAACCCGCGAAATCCTCAGGCGAACCGCCGGCCAGAAACTGCCCTTCCGTGATCAGTCTTTCACGAATCCGTTCATCCTTCAGTGCCTCATTGGCCGCGCTATTCACGCGTTGCACCATATCAGCCGGCGTGCGCGCAGGTGCCAGTAGCCCGAACCAACTCAACACATCCAGGCCAGGGGCGAATTCCGCAATGGAAGGAACATCCGGCGTGGACGTAATGCGGCGCGCGCTGGTCCAGGCGATCAATCTGCCGCGGCCATCACGATGCACGGGCTGCGCCGTACCGCCAGAAACCACCAGCACATCAAGATCACCCGCCATGAAGGCGGCAAGCTGCGCGGAATCTCCGCGATAGGTAACATCCTGCATGGTGATGCCAAGCCGTTCCATCACCATCAGCATCGCGACATTCGTCAGCGTTGTCGGCCCATTGGTGCCATAGGTCATCTGCCCCGGCCGTGCCTTTGCTGCGGCAACCCAGGCCGGCACATCCACCGCACCACCACGCATTTGCGTGATGATGCCGAAGGGAAAGGTGGTAGCCAGCATCACTGGCGCGAAATCTTCCAGCTTGTAGGGAAGATTGGGCACAATCACCGGATTGATCGTGAGCGTGGTGCCGGCCGCCATCAGCAGCGTATGGCCATCTGGCCGCGCGCGGGCCACAAATTCCGCACCGATAATGGTATTGGCGCCCGCGCGATTTTCAACTTGCACGGGCTGGCCCAGCAAAGCTGTCATGCGTTCTGCCAAAAGGCGGCTCACGATATCCGTGCTGCCACCAGGTGCGAAAGGCACGATGATGGTGATGGGGCGGGCGGCGGCGCTGCCTTGCGCCAAAGCCGGGCTCGCCAAACCAAGCCCGGCCATGCCAGCTAGCAAGGGGCGTCGCGCGATGTGATGGACCATGAATCAAATTCCTCCCGAAGCCGCGCCGCTTAGGCAGCGCGACTATTTGCAAGCAGGGCTTTTCGCCTTTTTGCCCGCAGCGGCTAAGCCGGCACGGGCATGTTATCAAGCAAGCGCACGCTACCGAGCTTGGCTGCAGCCAGCAAGCGCATGGGTGCCGCAAGATCAGGGGTTGCGATGGGTTCCATACTCTCAGCCACTACAAGCGCCAGATAATCCGGCGCGAAGCCCGCAGCGACCAGCCGCGCCTGCCCCGCGGCTAAAATAGCGGGCACCGCACCACCTGCGGAAATGTCACGCGCCACTTCCTGCATCACCTGATAAAGGATCGGCGCAGTGGCGCGTTCTTCAGCGCGCAAGAAACGATTGCGCGACGACATGGCAAGGCCATCCGCTTCGCGCATCGTGGGGACGGCTTCGATATGGATCGGGATGTCCAAATCGCGCGCCATGCGGCTGACAACTTGCAATTGCTGCCAATCCTTCTCACCAAAGGCAGCGATATCGGCGCTGGTTTGCAGGAATAGCTTGGCGCAAACAGTGGCCACACCACGGAAATGCCCAGGCCGCGCATCGCCTTCAAAACCCTTGGACGGGCCGGCGACGTCAATCACGCTGGCGTTGCCGGGCGGATACATGGCTTCCACCGGCGGCAGCCAGACCAAATCACAGCCGGCGGCGCTAAGCTTCGCAAGATCACCATCCTCATCACGCGGGTAGCGCGCCA
The DNA here is from genome assembly GCA_903844785.1 of uncultured Rhodospirillales bacterium. Classification (GTDB taxonomy): domain Bacteria; phylum Pseudomonadota; class Alphaproteobacteria; order Acetobacterales; family Acetobacteraceae; genus Neoroseomonas. Next base: position 21,610 of record CAIMVB010000033.1, read on the forward strand.
GATCATCATTGGCGTTGAATTGTAGCGGGTTGACGAAGATGGAAGCCACCACCGCATCCGCCCCGGTGGTGCGTGCCGCAGTGAGCAAGGAAAGATGCCCATCATGCAGCGCGCCCATGGTGGGCACCAGGCCAAGGCGGCGGCCAGAGGCGCGCAGCGCGGCGCAGGCGGCGCGCAGAGAAGGCAGGTATCGGCAAATCTTCATGGCGCGCTCAATGCCGCTTTGCGCATTGCGGGACAAGCCGCAAACCGCCATGGTCCGGCGCATGAATGCCATCACCCACCCCTTGATCCGCTTGCTCCCTGGCCGAGACCGCCGCGTGAAGGCGGGCCACCCTTGGGCCTTTTCCAATGAAATCGCCATGACGCCGGCGGCCAAGGCGCTGCCTCCCGGTAGTGTTGTGCGGCTGGAAGGTGATGATGGCGTCAAGCATGGCGTCTGGCATTTCAACCCACATTCGCTGATTGCCGCGCGCCGGCTGGACCGCAGCCCGGATGCCGCTTGCGATCTGGCGTGGTTCACCAAGCGGCTGCGCGAAGCGCTGGAGTTGCGCGAAAAATTGTTTGACCGCCCGCATTATCGGCTAATTCATGCCGAAGCGGATGGCCTGCCGGGCTTGGTAATTGATCGCTACGGCGATGCGGTGACCATCCAGGCCAATAGCGCCGGCATGGAAGCCGCCACGCCCTTGATCTTGGAGTCACTGCAAACACTGATCGCACCCAGCATGGTGATTGCGCGCAATGACAGCGCGGTGCGCGCCCTGGAAGGCCTGCCCGAAGAAACCAAGCTGCTGCATGGCGAAGCCGGCATGATCTCTGTGGAGGAAAGCGGGCTTTCCTTCGCAGTTGATCCCTTGGGCGGACAAAAGACCGGCTGGTTTTTTGACCAACGCGAACATCGCGCACGCGTGGCAAAGCTCGCCAAGGGGGCGACGGTTCTGGATGCCTTTTGCCATACCGGCGGCTTTGGGATTTCCGCCGCCGTGGCGGGTGCCGCGCATGTCACGCTGCTAGACCGCAGCGAAGCCGCACTTGCGCTCGCGCTTGAAGCGGCCAAGCGCAACAACGTCGCGGATCGCGTGGAAACCCAAAAGGCCGAGGCTTTGGAAGCGCTGGAACGCATGGTGGGGGCCGGTAAGCGCTTTGGCGTGGTGATCACAGACCCACCCGCCTTCGCCAAAGCGCGAAAGGATCAGCCCGCAGCTTTGCGCGCCTATGGCAAGCTGGCGCGGCTTGGCGCCACCCTTGTGGAAAAGGGTGGATTTTTCTTCATCGCATCCTGCAGCCATCATGTGGCGCCGGGCGAATTCGCCGATGCCGTGGCTTGGGGCGTGCAGCGCGCGGGGCGGGAAGCGCGTATTCTGCATATGGGCGGCGCAGGGCCGGATCATCCGCTGCACCCCATGCTGCCGGAAAGCGCTTACCTCAAAGGCATGTTGATGCAGTTGCGATGAAGCGCGCAGAACAGCTTTTTCGGGCCTATCGCGCTTCCTGTTATTTTGCGGGGGCGCATGCGGCGCGCATCGGGAGCCGCGCGCCGGGGTTGGATGCGCAGCTTAGAGGCTGGCGCGTGCCGGAAGGTGTTTTCATTGCCGCCGGCAATCCCTTCAGTCGGCGCAAGCCAGAAGGCTGGAATGCGCGGTGCCATCGGGCGTTACGAAAGCACTTGCGCCGCCTGCCTTACGTGGAAGGCAAGGGCGGCGCGGGGCGCTGGTGGGAAGCGCATTGCTTCATTGGCATGGATGCCAGGCGCGGCGCGGTGCTGGCACGGCGCTTTCGGCAAATGGCGATGGTGGCGCTGCGGCGCGGTGGTAGGGCTCGACTGATATGGATTTTTTGAAATCCGCCGCCGCCTTTTTGATTGCGGTTTTCATCCTACGCGCGGCGCTGGGCGCCATGTTCCAGGCGCCGGGCGCGGCGGGGCCGGCCTTGGTGGAAGCCTTCGCGCTGGATTGGGCGGGCTTTGGCACGCTGGTGGGGCTTTTCTGGTTGCCAGGGCTTTTCCTGGCCTATCCGCTTGGGCTTGTGGCGCGACGCTTGGGCGACAGGCGCGGCGTGCTGCTGGGCCTGGTGCTGCTGATCCTGGGTGCGGTGGCCTCAGCCGGCGCGGATCAGGTGGCGCTGCTGGTGGCGGGGCGGTTGCTCATGGGGCTGGGCACGCTGCTGGTGATTTTATTGCTCACGAAAATGGTGCAGGACCGCTTCCTGGGCCGAGATCTTTTCCCCGCCATGGCGGTTTATGTGCTGGGCTGGCCCTTGGGCATTGCCGCGGCGCAGGCCGCGCTGCCCGGCTTTGTGCCCGATTTCGGCTGGCAATTTCCCTATCAGGTCGCGGCCTTTGCCGGCGGCATTGCGTTCATTGCGGTGGCACTCGCGCGCGGGCCGGAGCCTCGTGCACTGCCGCCCAGTAGTGCCACCGGCAGCGCACTGACGCGCGATGAATTTCGCCGCATGTGCCTGGCCGGCGCCTGCTGGGCCTTGGTGAATGGCGCCTATATGGTGCTGGTGAGTTTCGCACCGCCCATGCTGATGGCGCGCGGGCTTGGCCTGGCGGAGGCGAATTTCTCGATTTCCTTAATCTCCTGGAGCAATATCTTGGCTGTGCCGGCGGGTGCCTGGCTTGCGCGCCGCGCGGGGGTTGCGGGCCCCATGACGATCAGCGCGACGCTACTGGCGATGCTGACAGGGCTTGCCTTGCCGATCGCGGACGCTTCCTTCGCGCCGCTTTTCGGCCTGCTGCATGGCTTGTTTTACGCGCTGCCGATTACGGTTTTCTCCGCCCTCGCCGCTGAGGCAGTGGCGCCGGAACGCCGCGCGCGGGGCCTAGGTGTTTATTTCGTCTGGTTCTATGCCGGCTGCACGGGATGCCCGGCCTTTGCCGGGTGGCTGCGGGATGTGACTGGCAGCGCGACAGCGCCATGCTTCTTCGCCGTGGCTGCGCTGGCGGCGGCGCTTGGGGTGTATGTGTGGTTCCGGCGGGATTTGGCGCGTAGCTAACCCCTACTTCCGCGCCAGCAAAAACAACCGCCGAAACGGCAGCAACACCGCCCCATCCGGCCCGGGCGGATAGGCCGCCTGCATCGCCTCAGCATAGGCCGAGAGGAACCCCTTGCTCCCTTCCGGGCCCAGCGCATCCATGAAGGGCCGCAGGCTGGTGCCCATGGCCCAGCGCAGCACCGGGTCTTCACCGCGCAGCACATGGATATATTCCGTCACCCACATCTCAAGCGCCGAAACGCGCGGTGAGAGGAGCGCGTAATATTGCTCCGGCGTCAGGATCGCGGGCGCGCTTTTCACTCGGGCCAATACCTCCGTCCAAGGCCCTTCCCGCGCGATGCGGTCCTGCTCGGCGCGCAAGGGCGCGGCATGCATGGATGGCATTTGCACTGCCAGCACGCCGCCAGGTGCCAGGCATTCCAGCAATCGCGGGAACAGAGCCTCATGCCCGCCCAGCCATTGCAGCGCGGCATTGCTGAAAATCACATCCGCCGGCGCTTTGGGCGCCCAGGCGTTGATATCAGCTTGCGCCGTTTCAAACCCGGCAGCGGTGGCCTTGGCGAGCATTGCCGCACTGCCATCCACGCCCATCACGCGCGCACCGGGAAAACGCGCAGCCAATACCGGCAGCGCATTGCCCGCACCGCAGCCCAAATCCACCACAAACTTAGGCGCCGCATGGGGAATGCGCGCAATCAAATCCAGCGCCGGGCGCAGCCTTTCATCGCCGAATTGCAGATAGGTCGCCGCATCCCAGATATCCTTGGCCGTCACAGGAAACGTTCCCGGATATCCACGCTGCTTTCGCGCCCGAGCTTGTCAAAATGCTCGGTCAACCACTTCTCCGCCGCATCACGCCCGAATTGGCGCAGCATGCAGAGGAATTCCCAATCACCGTTAAATTTGGTGGAAAGCTTGAAGGACCGTAGCCTGTCCTCATCCTCGATCAAATGGAGGAATAAGCGCCGATAGCGCGGCTGTTCCAGCCGCCCCGCATCCAGCAAGCGCTGCACGAAATCAATCGCGCGCATTTCCGCCATCAGGCTGCCATTGAAAGTGATTTCATTCAGCCGATTGACAATATCTGAAGCGCTGGTTGGCATTTCTTCGCGCACCTGCGGGTTCAATTGGATCAGCATGATATCAGGCGGCCCGCCCTGTTCATACAGCGGCCATAGCGCGGGATTGCCGAGGTAGCCGCCATCCCAATACGGCTCGCCATCAATCTCCACCGCTTTGAAGACTTGCGGCAGGCAAGCGGAAGCCAGCAGCGCATCGGGCGTGATTTCGCGCCGCGTGAAAACGCGCGGCTTGCCCGTGCGCACGCTGGTCGCCGAGACGAATAATCTTGGCGCCTTGGCTTCCTGCCGCAACCGATCGAAATCAATGCTCTGATTCAGCGCATCGCGCAGCGGGTTGTAATTGATCGGAAAGGGATTGAGCTGATAGGGCGAAAGCACGCGCGATAGCGTGTCAAAAGTGCGATACGCGATGGACCAAGTCAGGTCATGGCCCCACATCGCCTTTTCCCAAGGCAGTGCCTGCAAAGGGCTGACGGCCAAGTTCGCGGCCATGCTGCGCCAGAAACGATCCAACGCGGTAATCGCGCCCGCCGGGCCACCTTCAATCAGGCCCTGCACCACCATCGCGCCATTGATCGCACCTGCTGATGTGCCGGAAAGACCATCGAATTCGATACGCTCATCTTCCAGCAGGCGCTCCATCGCGCCCCAGGTGAAGGCGCCATGCGTGCCGCCGCCCTGCAACGCAAGACTTAAGCGCTTCTTCGCGACGGGCTTCGCGACAGCGGGCGATGACAATTCATCTGCCTGGGCCTGAGGCCCCTTCCCCGCCGTGGTATTGGCATCCATCACGCAGCCAACCACCCGCCATCAATGGAAAGTGCCGCGCCATTCACCGCGCCCGAACCTGGGCCGCACAAATAAAGCGCCATGCGGGCAATATCCTCAACTTCAATCCAGCGGCGGGATGGTTGCTTCACCAGCAAATGATCACGCAGCGCCGCTTCTTCGGAAATGCCAAACTTATCCGCCAGCGGCTTCACCTGCGCTTCGGCCAAGGGGGTTCTTACAAAACCAGGGCAGATCGCATTGCAGGTGATGGGCGTCTCGGCAATTTCCAAAGCCACCACCTTGGTCATCCCCACCACACCATGCTTGGCGGCTACATAAGCAACCTTATAGGGGCTGGCGACCAGCCCATGCGCGGAAGCGATATTGATAATCCGCCCCCAGCCGCGCTTTTTCATCCCCGGCAAAGCGGCACGAATGGCGTGGAAATTGGACGACATATTAATGGCGATGATCGCATCCCATTTTTCTTCCGGGAAATCCTCGACCGGACTCACGAATTGGATGCCGGCATTATTCACCAGGATATCAACGCCACCCAAGGCCGCTTCGGCTTCCGCCACCATGGCGCGCACGCCCGCGGGCTTCGATAGATCGGCGTTCGAATAAGGCGCATCACCGCCGCCCATCGCGGCCCCCACCTTGGCGCGCGCGGCAGCGATATCCTCGGGCTTACCCATGCCATTCAACATCACCCGGGCGCCGGCTTCGGCCAGCAGCAGCGCTATCCCAAGCCCAATGCCAGAGGTAGAGCCAGTGACGAGCGCATTGCGCCCCGCAAGCGTGGATTCCATGGCTTTGTGTCCATTCAGATTGACGTCAATTAGCGTAGATTTTCCGTGAGGGAAACCGCGCGCCCATACTCAGGGAAATCGCCTTCACGCAAGCCCTGGCCTGCGCCTCAGGGCAGGTATTTCAGCCAGCCCAATAGGCGCCGCACCATGGGGGAAGCGAGTTTTGGCGCGTAAAAATCCCCGGCGGCGCGTTTCGCGGCCTCCTGCAGTGTCGGATAGGGCAAAACCGCCCCCGCCAAAGCCGAAAGCGGCAGGCGACGACCGATCATCAGCGCCAGCATCCCGGCCATATCCCCAGCGCGCGGCCCGACCACCGAAGCCCCCAAAAGCCGCCCGCGCGGAGTGGTGATCAGCTTGATCAGCCCCTCTGCCCGGTCTTCCGCCACCAAGCGGTCATTTTCACCAAGGCTACGGCGCAGCACTTGGATCGCCCCATGGGTGGCGCGCGCCTCCACCTCGGTCAGGCCAATCTGGGCCAATTCGGGATCGGTATAGGTCACGCGCGGCAGCGCCGCGTAATCCAGCTTTGCAGGCAGGCGAAACAGCATGGACCGCGCAATAATGCCGGCATGCTGAGACGCCACATGGGTAAAGGCACGCGGGCCAAGCCCTTCAGGGTCAGCAATATCCCCCGCCACCCAGATGCGCCGATTGCCCCGCGCTCGCAGCGCCCGATTTGTTGCAATCCCGCGCGCCGAACCCACAAGCCCGGCCGCTTCCAACCCCAGCCCATCAACCCGCGCCGCACGGCCCGCAGCCACCAGCAGATGGCTGGCCTTGATGGTGGTGCCATCGGTCAGCCGCGCCAGCAGCCCACCAGGTGCGGGCGCTAACTCAGCCACGCCAAGCCCTTCGCGCAATTCCACCCCTTCGGCGGCCAACGCCGCGCGCAGCACATCGACACATTCAGGGTCTTCACGCGACGCAATCTGCGCCTGCTCCACCAACGTCACCCGCGCGCCCAGCCTGCGATGGGCCAAGGCCATCTCCAACCCAATCGGGCCCCCACCCAGCACCAATAGATGTTGGGGGCAGGTCAGCAGGTCGAAAATCGTCTCATGCGTCAGGAAAGGCACCAGCCCAAGGCCAGGGATTGGCGGCAACACGGCATGCGATCCGGCCGCAATCACGGCACGGCGAAACACCAGGCGCCGCCCGCCAACATCCAAACTATCACGCCCGGTGAAACGCCCTGTGGCACGCAGCACCTCCACCCCCATGGCGCGAAAGCGTTCTTCAGAATCATGGGGTGCGATCTTGGCAATCGCCGATCGCACATGCGCCTGCACCAAGGCCCAATCAATCTCAGGCGGCGGCACCACTACGCCATAGCGTGGCGCGCGCCGCGCTTCGGCAGCGAGATGCGCAACCGCCAGCAAAGCCTTGGAAGGCACGCAACCCGTATTGAGGCAATCGCCCCCCATGGCGCCGCGTTCGATCAAGGTGGTGCGAAAGCCAAGGCTCGCTGCAATCGCGGCTACCGAAAGCCCCGCGGCGCCAGCGCCGATGATGGCGATATCTGTATCAGGCATGGCTGAGCCCGAACCCCTTATCGAAACATAGCAAGCAGCGCCGCCTAACCATGGGCGCCGCGCCTGCGCCACCAAACGCCAAAAAGGGAAAGCGCCGCAAGACCCAGAAGCGGCAGCAGCACGGCAGGCGAGAAAATCACACCAAGATCAGGCGTGCCACCACTGGCAAAAACCTGATCCAACCCCGCCCCAATGCCGGCAAAAACAGCCGTGCCAGGGATAATGCCCAAGAAGGTCGCCGCCAGGTAAGGCGCAAAACGCATCCCAAGCAAAGCCGGCGCCAAATTCAACAGCCAAAACGGAAACACCGGCACCAGGCGCAAACTCAACAAATAAAAGAACCCATCGCGCGCCAGGCCCGCGCGCAAAGGGGCAAGAAAGCCCTCGGCCCGCCCCGCCACCAAGGGCGCAAAGGCCGAACGCGCCAGCAGAAAAAGCAGCGCGGCGCCAATACTCGCGCCAATCACCGCAAGCGTGCCGCCCCAAATGATGCCAAATAATAGCCCGCCGGCCAGGGTCATCACCACGCCACCGGGCAGGGACAAGGCCACCAATAACGTATAGGCCAGCACATAGATCAGCGCCGCCGCCAAAGGATGCGCCGCTACCTCGGCGCCCAGGGCGGCGCGATGCGCCGCCAGCGCGTCAAGGCTCAGGCTGCGATGCAGCCCAAAACCCCAAGCGAGACCAAACAGGATCAGTAACGCCAAAGGCGCCAAAAAGCGGCGCCATGTCGCAGCCAGTTTCAATGGCGTTCGTAGATCAACCGCGCGCGGATCGTGCCGGGCAATTCACGCAATTCGCCAAGAATTTCCTCGGCGTCCTTCCGTGCTTCGGCACTGTCAATCACCAGATAGCCGATATCGCCGGCGGTCTGGAGGTATTGCGCGGAAATATTCAAACCGCGCCGGCCAAAGATTTCATTGATGCGCGAAAGCATGCCCGGCGTATCCCGATGCGCATGGGTCCAACGCGCGCCTGATGGCCGCGCGGGCAATTGCACCTGCGGGAAATTGACCGCGCCAAAGGTCGCGGCTGTATCCGAAAAATCAATCAGCTTGCGTGCTACTTCCTGCCCGATGCGCGATTGCGCTTCCCCAGTGCTGCCACCGATATGCGGGGTCAGAATCGCGGTTGGGATGCCCTGCAAGGGCGATACAAAGGCTTCGCCATTCCGCGATGGCTCGACCGGGAAAACATCCACCGCGGCGCCCAACACATGGCCATCCTGCAAGGCGCGCGCGAGCGCTTCCAGATCCACCACCGTGCCGCGCGCATTATTCACGAAAACCGCGCCTGGCTTCATGGCGCGAATGGCGGCTTCGCCAATCATGCCCACGGTCTCAGCGGTTTCGGGCACATGCACCGTGACAGCATCGGATTCCGCCAGCAGGGCATGCAGGCTTGGCATGGGCTGGGCATTGCCATGCGGCAGCTTGGTGGTGTGATCATAATAGATCACGCGCATGCCAAAGGCTTCCGCCAGCACCGAAAGCTGCGCGCCGATATTGCCATAGCCGATAATGCCAAGCGTCTTGCCGCGTACTTCCCAGCTATTCGCCGCCGATTTGTCCCATTCCCCGCGATGCGCGGCGTTGGACTTCGGAAACACGCCGCGCATCATCCTGATGATTTCGCCAAGCGTCAGTTCCGCGACCGACCGCGTATTGGAAAACGGCGCATTGAATACCGGAATGCCGCGCA
>CAIMVB010000034.1 GCA_903844785.1 uncultured Rhodospirillales bacterium
CACTTCTTGCCGATCTTTTGGATATTGCCGAGCGCCTTTTCTTCGATGGTGGTCAAGCCGCCTTCGATATTGCCCTTGGTGGGCTGGCTTTCGGAAAGATCATTCGTCTTGTTGGTTTCCACCACGCGCTGGTAACGATCAAACATCGCTTGGAATTGCGCGCGGATTTCTGGCGTGCGGCAACGCTCGGCGACCAGGTGCTCACCGCCCGTGAGTTCAGTGGTTTCACCGAAAACGAGTGTATTGCCGTTTTCCCAGAGTTTGTCGAAGGAATTGCCAACCGTCGGGCAGGAAGCAAGGCCCGATGTGGTATCGCTTTCACCGCATTTGGTGGAAACCCAAAGCTCCTGGATGGAAGCGCGGGTCTTCTTCAGGCGCGATGCGTGCTTCACCATGCGATAGGCTGCACGGGATGCATTGGCGATGGTGTTGATATCGCCATTCTGTTCAATGGCGAAGCCTTCTACCGGCTTGCCGGATTTGGCGATGCCTTCAACAATCCGCCCGGTCCAGCCTGGTTCAATGCCAATCACCACCACGCCGGCCACATTCGGGTTGGTGCCCGTGCCGATCAGCGTGCGGAAATGCAAATCAAGATCCGCGCCGAATTGCAGGCGGCCATAGGCATGCGGAATAGCCAGCGCGCCTTTGATGTTATTGGCCACCGCTTCGCAAGCGGCGTTGGACAAATCATCCACCGGCAGGATGATGACATGGTTGCGCACACCCATGCGGCCATTTTCGCGGCGCCAGCCTTCGAAGGCGGCGTTTTTCAGATTAATGCCCATGGCGCTTACCACCGCTTCGTTTTGACGTTGTGAACATGCAGATGTTCGCCGGCGGAAATGTCTTTCACTGCCTTGCCGATATCGATGCCGTATTTGATGATGGTATCACCGGCAGCGATGGCGCGAACGGCAAGCTTATGCCCGATCGGAATATCCGACTTGGCATTGAAGGTGATCATCTTGTCTTGATCCATGATCCAGCCATTAAGCGCCTGGCCGGATTTGATCCCTTCAACAACCACAACGCCGACTGAATCGCCTTCGTCATGCACACAGAAATGCACGGTCATGCCGGCAAATCCTCCCTTTTGATCATGATGGGTGAAAGCTAGGGCGCGGCCCCTTTTCGGTCAATCCGCGGCTAGATGGGCAGTGCCGTGGTGGATTTCACGCATTCCATGGCAAAGCGGGAAGTGACCTTGCGCAGGCTGGTAACCCGCGCTGTCAGCTTACGGTAGAACCCATCAAAGGCGGTCATATCAGAAACCACCACGCGCAGCAGGTAGTCCACATCGCCACCAAGCCGCCAGCATTCGACAATTTCCGGCATCTCCGCCACAGTCTTGGCGAAGCTTTCAATCCAGGCGGCGGAATGATCGCCGGTTTCGATGGCAACAAATACTGAAATACCAAGGCCGAGTTTTTCCGCATTCACCAGCGTGACCCGCCCGGTGATAATCCCTGCTTCCTCCATACGGCGGATGCGTTTCCAGCAAGGGGTTTGCGTAAGCCCAACCTCCTTCGCGATATCGCCAAGCGAAAGGGAAGCATCCGCCTGGATCAGACGAAGGATGGCAAGGTCTGTCGCATCCAGATCATTGAGTTTCGCCATGGCGGGCTCCCTTCTGTGTGGCTGGGGGCATTAATCTTCGGGCATCAGCAGGCGGATCAGACCATCAAGCTGATCCAGATCAGCATAGTTGATGGTAACCTGCCCGCCCTTGCCGAAATGCTTGATGGCGACATGCAAGCCAAGTTTTTCAAGAAGCCTGCGTTCCAGCGCGAGCGTATCGGAATCCTTGGCCGTGGTGCGGCGTGAATCAGGGTTTTTCGGTTGCGCCGCGGCCAAGGCTTCTGCCTGACGGACAGAAAGACCGCGTGTGAGGATTTGTGAGGCGAGTTTTTCTGGCTCCTCCGCACCCAGCAAGGCGCGCGCATGGCCAGCGCTGAGCCGCCCAGCGCGGAGATGTTCGCGGATGGTGGCCGACAGATTGAGCAGGCGGAGCGTATTCGCGACATGGCTGCGCGATTTGCCAACCGCGCGCGCAAGCGCTTCCTGATTAAGGCCGAATTGTTCGATCAGGCGCGCAAAACCCTCAGCCTCCTCAATCGCGTTCAGGTCTTCGCGTTGCAGGTTTTC
>CAIMVB010000035.1 GCA_903844785.1 uncultured Rhodospirillales bacterium
GCATCCCAAACGCCGGCCCTTCAAACCCACCAAACATCGGCAGGGCAAGAAAACTAGCCAGTAACCACTAACCAGTCAAGCCCAAATCCTCAGCTCGTCGGTGAACGGGCTTCTAGTACCATCACCCAAACACGTCAAGCGGGCAGGTTAACCACTGAAAAACGAAGCGGAAAACGCCCAAGTATCTGTTAAATATGATTTTTTCTGAAAACAGGATCCGAGCATCGGATTTTACCAACTGGGTTCCAGGCCAAGTCCCGGGCCTTGCGGCACCGCACTTTCACCATTGGAAGGCAGCAAATGCGGCCCAAAAGGGGGCTGCTCAAGATCCGCAAAATAAATTTCGAGGGGCTCTGCAGTCTCCATCGCTGCAAGGAAATGCAAGCTCGCCAACAAGCCGGGCCCAAAATAAGGGCAATGAGGCACCACCCGCAGCCCGGCGCCTTGCGCCAATTCGGCCACTTCAAGCATCGCCGTAAGGCCGCCCACCTTTGTCACGCTGGGCTGAAGAATACCCGCCGCGCCCGCTTCAATCATGCGGCAGAAATCTTCGGGATTTGAGGCATTCTCCCCCGCCGCAATGGCGCAAGGAGACGCCGCGCGCACCCGCGCCATCGCCATATGGTCTTCAGGTGGCCAGGTTGGCTCCTCAACCCAGGCGACGCCCAGGTTTTTTACCGCGTCGCAGAAATCCAACGCGTCCGCTTCACTGTCCCACGCACAATTGATGTCGAGCATTAGCGGAATGTCAGAAGGTACCGCGCCACGCGCTGCACGAATGCAGGCAAGGTCTATTTCATGTAGTTTGATATCGCGATAGCCGCGCCGCACAGCCTCCGCTGCATTGCGCGCGACATCCGCTGGATTGCCGTAGCGCAACAGGCTGGCATAGGCGCGAACTTTGTCGCGCCCCGCATTACCCAGCAGCACATGCAAGGGTTTTCCTGCGATTTTTCCAGCAATATCCCAAAGTGCGATGTCAATCGCGGAAATGCCAAAGGTTACAGGTCCGTTGCGTCCAAAATTGTGGAAGCGTTTTTGCAGCATGCGATTAAGCGCACCGATATCCACCGCATCCTGGCCGATGCAGGCCGGCGCGATCAACCGATCAACCGCGTCACGTGTTGTATCTACCAGGGTAAAGCCAAACCCTTCCCCCCAGCCATGGACACCTGCATCAGTCTCGACCTTTACCAGTAGCGTATCCATGGTTTTCAGACGCAGATTACCACCAGTTGCGTTGAAGTTACCGCCATTGGCATCAAGCCCTACCCCATAGGTAAAGGCACTGCGATGAATACGGGTTTCGATCCGCGTGATCTTCATGCTGAGATGTTTCCTTAGTATCTTGCAGTTTTTCATTGCCTCAGTGATCATGGCATTTGAACCGAAAAAACAAAAGATCGGAACAGAGGAACGCCCATGATGATGCGATCATTTGCTGCCGCACTATTTTCTATTCTCTTTTGCGCCCCGGTTGTGGCGCAGGAGAATTTTCCAAATCGTCCAATCCGTATCATCGTACCCTTCGCGGCAGGCGGCCCCAGCGATATAGTGGCACGCCTCTTGGCGCCGAAAATCATGACGACGCTTGGCCAACCGGTGATCGTTGATAATCGTCCCGGCGCAGGCGGTGTAACGGGCGTTGATGTTGCCGCAAAGGCGGCACCGGATGGCTATACAATCGCGCTTGGTAGTGCCGGCGGGGTCGCGATCTCGCCGCAACTTGATCGCGGCACGCCTTACGACACCATGCGCGATCTGGCGCCACTGACTATGGGCGTTCTTGTACCGGAACCAATTGTGGTGTCGTCGGCGACGCCATTTCGTTCCCTGCA
>CAIMVB010000036.1 GCA_903844785.1 uncultured Rhodospirillales bacterium
ACATTCGGGCGCATGGTGGGCGGCGGCGGGGAGAGCGGTGAAATAGAAGGCGGCGGCGCTGGGCGCGGGGCCGGCGCCGGCGCGGGCGGTGTCACCATGGCAATGGCAGGGCCCTGCACCAGCATCGGCCGGGGCGGCGCTTCGGGCGCTGCCGGCGCCGGGCCGGGCGCTTCTTCAAGGCTGGCCTTGGCAGGCGCTGCTTCCGGCTTTGGATCCGCAGGCTGGGGGTCTTGGCCCGCAGCGGCGGCGGGCGTGGCCTTGGCCTTGGATTTGGGCGCGGCTTTGGGCGGGGTGGACGGCGCTTCAGGCTTCACCACCGCTTCGGCTGGTGCCGCAGCAGGCTTCGCTGCGGGTTTTTCAGCCTTCGGTGGCGCCGCCGGCTTGGCGGGCGCTTCTGGCTTGGCCGCTTCCGGCTTGGCCATGGTTTTCTCGGCCTTTGGCGGGGCGGCCGGCTTGGCGGGCGCTTCAGCGGCCACCGCCAAGGGCTTGGCTGCGGTTTTCTCTGCTTTCGGCGGCGTCGCGAGCATAGCCGCGCCAGAAGGCTGGGCCGCGGGCTTCGTCGCCGCCTTGGGCAGGGGTTTCGCCGCTTCGTTCACTACGGGCTTGGGCGCGGGTTTTGCCGCTGGCTTTGCGGCGGGCTTTGCCGCCGGGGCCGGAGAGGCTTTCGCCACTGGCTTGGGGGCAACCTTGCCCTTCGCGGGCGCTGCCGCCAGCTTGGCAGCAGGCTTCGGCGCCGGCTTCGCGGCAGGCTTGCTGGCCGGCTTGGCTGCTGGTTTCGCACTTTGCTTCGGCGCAGGCTTGGCAACCGGCTTGGTAACAGGCTTCTTCACAGGCTTCGGCGCCACCTTCTTGTTGGACTTCGTGGTCGCCTTTGGCTTGGCGGAGGATTTCTTCGCGGCCGGCTTGGCCGTGGGTTTCGCCTTGCTGGCCGGCTTTTTGGCCGGGGCACTGGCCGGCTTGGCGCGGCTTTTGGCAGACGCCTTGGACACAGGCTTACGTGTCATGGCAATGGGGCTCCCAACGCAGAACCCGGTTCATCGCGAACCGGTCGAGAATGCAGACCTTCATCCCAGGCCATCAGCTGGATTAATCCAGTTGCTGGAACGAAAGACGGCGCCCATAACACAAAAAACGCCCAGGGTCACCCGCAAAGCCGTGATGGCAAGCGGAATTCATCAGCACTTCAACGGGAAAAGTACCCCCAAATGCCTCAGGGCTTGCCGGGATTGGGGCTCAGCAGCGCCAGCTTGCCGGGCTTGTCCTTCCAATCATCCGCATCCGCGGGCGCTTCGCCCTTGCGGGTGATGTTGGGCCATTGGCCTGCGTAATCGCGGTTCAACTCCACCCATGGGGTCGCCTTGTCGTCGCTATCGGGCAGAATCGCCTCAGCGGGGCATTCCGGTTCGCAGACGCCGCAATCAATGCATTCATCCGGGTGGATCACCAGCATGTTTTCGCCGACATAGAAGCAGTCCACCGGACAGACCTCCACGCAATCCATGTATTTGCAGTTGATGCAATTTTCGGTGACGACATAGGTCACTGGCGCGATTCCCCGGGGCTAAGCCTGTACAATTCGGCGCCAAAATGGCCGCGTCAGACGTTTTAGACAAGGTGGCTTGACGCATAGCTGTCAAGATTCAGGTGAGGACCTCATATAGCATCCGCGCCTCGGAAGCGGGCCCTCGCCGTTCGGCGAGCCCCAGCACACGCCAAAGGATGATCTGCCCCGAAGCGCCCTGCCCCAGCGCCAGCGTCAGCACATCACCGGGGCGGAGCTTGGCGTGGGGCTTGTCGGTCGGCAGGCGATTGATCCGCACCACGCCTTTTTCCACCTGCCGCGCGCATTCCGCCCGCGTCTTGCGAAAGCGCGCGCACCAGAGCCAGGCATCCAGCCGCTGATAATCCCGCCCTTCCGCCTCTGCTGCCACCAACCCTTGCTCAGTCCTTCTTGAGCTTTAGCGCGGCAAGCACCGCAAAGGGGCTATCCGGGCGCGGCATGGGGGGCAGGGCTACCCGATCCTCACGCGGTGGGCGCGGGCCGCGTGGGCGGTCATTGCCGCCTTTCTGGCCATAATGCTGGCGCTGGTCTTGGCGCTGTTGGTTTTGCCCGCGCTGTTGCTGCCCGCCTTCCGGCTTGGGGCGGCGATCCGGGCGCTGATCTGGCCGGCGTTCCGGGCGCTGCTGCTGTTCGGCCAGCGCCTGATCCGGCGCGGCGCCTTCGGCCGGCTTATCCTCTGGCCGGCGATGATCCGGGCGCGGGCCGCGCCGATCCGGGCGCTTGTCATCCCGGCGGGGGCCCTGGTGCTGGCGCGGCTCAAAGCGCGGGGCGCGTTGCTGGCCAATCCGCGCCGGGGCGGGTGGGCCAAATTGCTTTTCATCCTGGGTTTCAGCCGGGATCAGCCGGAAGCCCATGGCTTCCAGCACGGAGCCCAGGTTTTCGCCCTTAATCCCCAGGCGGCTGGCCAAATCCCCCGGCAACAGGGCGGGCGATTTACGCGTCAGATGCCCTAATTCACCGGCGATGCGTTCCGCCACATCCAGGCGCAGCAGCACCGGGCCGGCGGGCAGCCAGCCCATGGTCTCGGCAAAGCCGCGCGGCCAATCGGCGGGCGGCGCCACCGCAATCAAGCCACCCGAAGGCAGCTTCGGCGTTTCAATGCCGCGCAGCAGGGACCAAAGCTGCGCACGCAGCGCCATGGCGCGCGGCTTCAGCGCTTCGGGCACGTAAAGCGCATAGCGCCCGGCGCGGATACCAATGCCCTTCAGCTTTTGGCGCAGATCGGGGCGAATTTCCCCATCCGTCGCGCCCATAGCCAAGCCCAATTCTTCCCGCAGCCGAAAGGCCGGGCCGCGCAGCGTATTATCTTCCGAAGCCTTTTCTTCAGCCGTGAAAATCGCGCCCAGATCGCGCTTCACCAGCGCTTCGATCCAGGTGGCCAACCGCGCGCGGATGCGTTCACGCTGCGCGCCATCCAGGAATTCCGATGGCAATACTTCGATCAAGGGCTTGCCGGGTTCAGAACCGTGCTTGAGCTTCGCCACTTCCGCGATATCGCCAAGCCCAGCCGGCATATTCGGCGCATGGGAATAGGCCCAGGTCACGCCATGCTGCGGCG
Organism: uncultured Rhodospirillales bacterium; assembly: GCA_903844785.1. Lineage (GTDB taxonomy): Bacteria > Pseudomonadota > Alphaproteobacteria > Acetobacterales > Acetobacteraceae > Neoroseomonas. The sequence goes on from CAIMVB010000036.1 coordinate 3,120, forward strand.
TCAGCGCAAAAGCCTCATCCTTCGCGGTCTCAAGCATTGTCACGCGGCGCGGAATTTCCGTCCCCAAAGCGCGCCGTGCCGCGCGCAGCACCACGCGGCGTTCTTCTTCCTTCACCGTCGCCGCGTCGGGTTCAAACAGGAAGCCCTTCACATGGCCGACAGGATGGCCTTCCACCACCACTTCTCCGCGGCGCGTGACGGCCGAGAGCAATTCCTCATCGCTTTCATCGAGCGCGCGGATCAGATGCGCGGCGCGACGGTCCACAAAGCGCGCCGTCAAGCTTTCATGCAAAGCGTCGGAGACCATGTCTTCCACACGCCGCGCTTCGCCCTGCAATTCGGCCGCATCATCCAGCCAATCCGCCCGCGCCGCGACATAGGCCCAGACGCGAATGGCGGAAAGCCGCGCCATCAGCGTATCAAGATCACCTTCCGCCATGCCAAGCTGCGCCAGCGACGACGCCACCCAATCACGCGGCAGGCGGCCTTCGCGCGCCAAATGCGTGAAAATGCGCGCGCAAAGCCTTGTGTGGCTATCATCGGCAAGCTTACGGAAATCCGGCACCTGGCAGGCTTCCCAGAGCAGGCGCACGCGCGAAGCCGTATCGGCCAGGCCACGAATTTCTTCTTCCCGCACCAGCATGGAAAGCGTGATGTGGTCCACCGCATCATGGCCCTTGGCTAGGCCAGGCAGCGGCGCAGGCGCACCAAGAGCATCAAGCAGCGCTTCGACCGAGGAAAAATCCAGATCGGAATTGCGCCAGGCGAGTGTCTTTAGCGGTTCAAAAGCATGGGTTTCGATCTGGGTGATGATGTCATCATCCAATGTCGGCGCATCCGCCGTGGTGCCGAAAGTACCATCACGCATGCCCCGCCCAGCGCGGCCCGCGATTTGCGCGATTTCCTGCGCGGTCAGCGCGCGCGGCTGGTGGCCATCAAATTTATTAAGCGCGGCCAGCGCCACATGGTCCACATCCATATTGAGGCCCATGCCGATCGCATCCGTCGCCACCAGGAAATCCACTTCCCGGTTTTGATAAAGTGCGACCTGCGCATTGCGGGTGCGCGGCGAAAGCCGGCCCATCACCACGGCGCAGCCGCCTCGCCGGCGACGCACCGCTTCGGCAATGGCGTAGACTTCCTGCGCGCTGAAGGCGACAATGGCGGAACGCGCGGGCAGCCGAGATAGTTTGGCGGGGCCAGCGTAAGTGAGTTGCGAAAGCCGTGCGCGGGTTTCAATTTCGGCGCGCGGGATCAGGCGGCGCAAAAGCGGCGCAATGGTCTCAGCGCCCAGGAACATGGTTTCCACCATGCCGCGCGCATTGAGCAGCCGATCAGTAAAGACATGGCCGCGATCCGGGTCCGCGCAAAGCTGGATTTCATCCACGGCGAGGAATTCCACCGGGCGATCCAGCGGCATGGCTTCCACCGTGCAGGCGAAATACTTCGCCTCAGGCGGGACGATTTTTTCCTCGCCGGTGATCAGGGCAACGTAGCGTTCGCCCTTCATCGCCACCATGCGATCATAATTTTCACGCGCCAGCAGCCGCAGCGGAAAGCCGATACTGCCCGAGGCATGGGCGAGCATTCGCTCAATCGCGAGGTGGGTCTTGCCGGTATTGGTCGGGCCGAGGATGGCGCGAACCCTGGGTTCGAACATGCGGGGGTCAATGTCCAATAGAATAAACGCGCCGTTCCGTGGCATGGCGCGGCGCGCTTGTCCATGGTGGCGGCGCGGGGCAGGGTGAGCAAGCCGTGATGAACCCCGCCACCCGCTTTGCCCTGATCTTCGCCGCGCAATTCGCGGCCTTTGGCGTGATGATGCCCTTTCTGCCGCCGCTTTTGCTGGCGCGCGGGCTGACGCCGGCTGATCTGGGCACGGTTTTGGCCGCGGGCAGTGCGCTGAAATTGCTGGCGGGGCCAGCAGGCGGGCGGCTGGCGGATCGGTTGGGTGATCCTCGGTTGGTGCTGATTTGCTGCACCGGCGCGGCGGCGCTCTGCGCTGCAGGGTTTGGCCTGGCGGGCGGGTTTTGGGCGCTGCTTTTGGTGAACTTGGCGCTGGCGGTGGCCTTGGCGCCCACCACAGCCTTGGCCGATGCCATGGCGCTGCGCGCGGCACGGGAACCCCCTGGCTTTGACTACGGCCGTGCCCGCGCCGCCGGTTCCGCGAGTTATATCCTGGCGGCGGTGCTGGCCGGTGCCCTGGTGGGCGTGCTGGGGGCGGGCAGCGCCGCCTGGTTGATTGCGGGGATGCTCGGCCTTGGCGCGGCAGCGGCCTTTTTGTTGCCGCGCGCCGATGGAAGGGGCAAGGGCGGGGCATCGGGCTTTCGCGCGGCATTCGCGCTGCCGGGCTTCAAGCGCTTGATGCTGCTGGCGGCGCTGATGCAGGGCAGCCACGCGGCTTACTACGCCTTCGGGTCCATCCATTGGCAGGCGGCCGGGCTTTCCGCAGGGGTGATTGGCCTGCTGTGGGGCTGGGGCGTGGTGGCCGAGGTGGCGCTTTTCGCCTGGGGGCGGCGCTTCGCGGATTGGCTTGGCGTGCGCGGCCTGATTTTGGCGGCGGCAGGGGCAGGCTTGGTCCGCTGGTCCGCCATGGCGATGACGAGCGATCTGATGGCGCTGATCCTACTGCAAAGCCTGCATGCGCTGACCTTCGGCGCGATGCATTTGGCGGCGATACGGCTGATCCAGGCCAATGTGCCGGCGCATCTGGGCGCGACGGCGCAAACCCTGCTGGGGGCGGCGGTGGGGGCGATGACCACACTGCTGACTCTGGCTTGCGGGCCGGGTTACGCCGCCTTTGGTGCGGGGATTTTCGCGGCCATGGCGGGGCTTTGTGCGGTGGTGTTGGTTGTGGTGGCGGCGGGCAGCCTCAGCCGCAGGTGATTTGCTTCACCACACCGTTTTCAATCAGCACCGTGGCGCGGTCCATCCGGTAATCCCGCGTCATTGGCGTATTCGGCCCGCCCATACGCACGGTAGTGATCCCCGGCATGGCTTGCAGCGCGGCGCGCACTTCTTCCGGCGCCTTGCCAAGCAAAGCCGGAAAGCGCGCCTGATGTTGCGCGCAGCCTTCCAGTGGTTGAGAGGTTTGCGCCTGCGCCGCGTAACTCAAGGGCCAGGCGGCGCTGATCAGAAGGGCAAGGGCCAGGGTCATGCGCGGCATGGGGACTTCCTTTCGCTGAACCGGCCCTTATTTAAACAGCGCTTCATGGCGATTTCAGGGTGATCTGCGCCACATTGCCGCGCGGCTTGGCAGGCGGCATGGTGGCCCTGCTTTATTTCTGCAAGGAACCGCCCCATGACCCAGCCGCTTTCCATCATGTCCACCCTCGCGCTCAATGGCGTTTTGGATGTGCTGGCACCGCTTTGGGCTGAGCGTAACCCTGCCCCCGCCATGGTGTTCGACCCGACCAAATCCATTTCCCAGCGCATTGCCGATGGCGCACGCGGCGATATCGCCATCCTGACCGCCGCCGCCGTGGATGATTTCATCGCCAAGGGGGTTTTCGCCAAGGGCAGCCGGCGCGATTTGGCGTTATCGCACATTGGCGTCGCGGTCGCCGCCGGCGCGCCGAGGCCGGATATCAGCACGCCTGAGGCCTTCCGCGCCACGCTGCTGGCCACACCATCACTCGCCTATTCCCGCGCGGGGGCAAGCGGATTGTTCTTTGCTGGCTTGATTGAACGCCTTGGCATCGCGGCGGAAGTGAATGCCAAAGCCACCGTGATCCCGCAGGGCTTCACGGGTGAATTGCTGAAGCGCGGCGAAGTGGCTTTGGCCATTCAGCAAGTGAGCGAATTGATGACCGTGCCCGGCATTGACATTATCGGCACGCTGCC
>CAIMVB010000037.1 GCA_903844785.1 uncultured Rhodospirillales bacterium
AGCGCCGTCATGGGTTCCTGGAAGATCATGGCCACATCGCCGCCGCGGAAATCGGCAAGCTGGCCCTCATTCATCGCCTGCACATCGCGCCCGGCCACCTGGATTTCGCCGGTTACCTTCGCGGTTTTGGGCAGCAGCTTCATCAGCGCGCGCAGCGTGACGGATTTGCCGGACCCAGACTCACCCAGGATGCACAGCACCTCCCCAGCCGCGAGGTCCAGATCAACGCCATTCACCGCATGCACGGTGCGGTCGCGCGATTCAAACTTCACGTGCAAATCGCGCAGCCGGATCAGCGGCGCCTCAGGGCTTGGTTTCAAAGCCGCACTCATGCCGCGATCCCCCCGGCCTTGCTATGCCCGCTGCCGGCCTGCGCCATATGGCAGGCGGCGATGTGGCCTGGACTGAGCGTGGCGGCGACGGGTGGGATTTCGGCGCATACAGCCTCAGCAAAGGGGCAGCGAGTGCGGAAGCGGCAGCCGGAAGGCGGGTTCACCGGATTAGGCGGATCGCCCGTCAACGGCGGTTCGGTGCGGCGCTGCGCCGGGTCCATGGAAGGGCGCGATGCCAAAAGCGCGCGGGTATAGGGATGCGCCGGGCGGGCATAAATCTCATCAACCGGGCCTTCTTCCGCCACCTGCCCCAGATACATCACCAGCACGCGGTCGCTGATATATTGCACCACATTCAAATCATGGCTGATGAACACATAAGTCAGGCCGAAGCTTTCCTTGAGGTCCATAAGCAGGTTCAACACCTGCGCTTCCACGCTTTTATCCAGCGCCGAGACCGGTTCATCCAGAATGACCAAACGCGGGCGGAGCGCCAAGGCACGGGCGATATTCACGCGCTGGCGCTGACCGCCGGATAATTCATGCGGGTAGCGGCGGGCGAATTGCGCCGGGGCCAGGCCAACCGCGGCCAGCAATTCCCGCGCCCTTTCGCGCGCTTCCGCCGGCGGCACGCCATGGACCTGGGGGGCGAAGGCAATACTGTCTTCAATCGGCAGGCGCGGGTTCAGCGAAGCATAGGAATCCTGGAACACCATCTGCACCTGGCGGCGATATTCCTTCAGCGCAATCCCGCCGCCGAGGTCGTCCCGCCCCACGGCATCGCCATCAAAAATCATCTCCCCCGCGCCGGGGTCGAGCAGGCGCATGAGCAACCGGGCGGTTGTGGATTTGCCGCAGCCACTTTCGCCCACAATGCCCAAGGTTTCACCCTTGCGGACGCTGAGGGACACGCCATCCACGGCCCGCACCTCCCCCATCTGGCGGCCGAATAAGCCACCCCGAATGGGGAAATGCTTCACGAGGCCACGGGTTTCGAGCAGGGGCTGGGCGGCGCCGCCGCGGTCTGGGGCAGGAGGGGGCAAAACCATGATCCTTAATAAGCAAGCCTTGTGCCGCCCGAAGCGGGCATCCGACCTGTCTTTAGGCGATTTTTCGCCCAAAATTTAGTCATAACGCCATGGGCATTGCAAATTAACGGGCCTTCGCGCGGACGCGAGTTCCTGCCAGGCCCATTCCGCGTTAGATTGTCGGTGCTTCGAAAAGGAGAAGACCCATGCGCGCCATATTCGTCATGATTAAATGCGACATGGGCCAAGCCTATCGCGTGGCGCGTGAGATGGCCGATGGCATTCCGGAACTTTCGGAAATGCATTCCATCTCAGGCCAATATGATCTGCTCGGGAAATTCTACCTGGAAGCGGATCGCGATATCGGGCTTTTCGTGGTGGAGAATATCCAGACTGTGCCCGGCGTGAAGGACACCTATACGCTGCAAACCTTCAATGCCTTTTCCGGGCGCGGGGGCTAAGGCACCGCGCCCGGAAAGGGTTCAGTTCTGCGGCATGCCTTCCGGCACAATGGTGCGCACCAGGCTGGCATCCAGCGATTCATAGGCGTGATAGCCGATGGTCTCATAAAGCTGGGCGCGGGTTTGCATGCGCCCGGCCATGTTATGCGTGCCGCCATCAGCTTTGATCGCGCCGTATAGGTCTTCCATCGCGCGGGCCGCGATGCGGAGATGGCTGACCGGCCAGATCACCATGGCATAGCCCATTTGCTGGAATTCAGTGGCGGTGAAGAAAGGGGTGCGGCCGAATTCGGTCATATTGGCCAGCAGCTTCACGCCCGGCATGCGCGCGGCGAATTCGCGGAACATCTCAGCCGTCGTCAGCGCTTCGGGGAAAATGGCATCGGCGCCGGCTTCCAGATAACGCTTGGCGCGGGCAACGGCGGCATCCATCCCCTCACTCGCCACCGCATCGGTGCGGGCAATGATCACCAGATTGCGCCGCGCCTTGCGGGCGGCGGCGACCTTGGCCGACATTTCATCCACCGGGGCCAGTTTCTTATCGTTCAAATGGCCGCATTTCTTGGGCAGCAGCTGGTCTTCCAGATGCACGGCGCCTGCGCCCGCTTCTTCGAAGCAGCGCACCATGTGCATGACATTCAGCGCTTCCCCATAGCCGGTATCGCCATCCACCAGCACCGGCAAGCCGGAAGCGCGCACCACCTGGCGCACATGCCAAGAAACATCATCCACTGTGATCATGCCAAGATCAGGCAGGCCCATGGTGGCGGACATGGCAGCGCCAGACATATAAAGCGCCTCAAACCCCGCCTTTTTCGCAAGCAAAGCGGCAATGCCCAAATGCGCGCCCGGCATTTGCAGGATTTGCGGGCGGTCCAGCAGGCGGCGGAAGCGCACGCCCGCGGGTTCATCAGGCAGATCATCGGCGATCACATAGGGCATGGTTTTATCCTCAGAAGAAAATGAAGGTGACCAGAATGAAGAGCGGGATCAGAAACACCAAGGCCCAGGCACAATAGCCGAAGAAGGAGGGCATGCGTTCCCCCTGTTCTTCCACAATCGCCTTGACCATGAAATTCGGCGCATTGCCGATATAGGAATTGGCCCCCATGAAGACCGCGCCGCAGGAAATCGCCGCTAGCGTCAGCGCACCCTGGGTCATCAAATAGCCAGGATCGCCCCCTGCCAGGTTGAAGAACACCAAATAGGTCGGCGCATTATCCAGAAATGAAGAAAGCCCGCCTGTCAGCCAGAAATAAACCCAAGGGATGGGCTCCCCACCCCCGCCGGAGGTCAGCGCCACCAATGGCGCGGCAGCCCCCGCCGTGCCGGCGCGCAAAATGGCCAGCACCGGCGCCATGGTGACGAAAATGGCGGCGAAAAGCTTGGCCACTTCCAAAATAGCACCCCAGGCGAAGCCGTTATCTTCGCGTAATTTCCGCGGCGTCACCCAGATGGAAATGGCGGCAATGGCGACGAACACCGCCACCCCCACCAAGCGTTCAAACCCGATCTTTTCGCCAAACACTGCCACATCGCCCGGCTGCCAATAGCCCTGCGCCAGCACCATCAGCACCACCGCGCCGATCAGCCAAAGATTGGCGTAGCCTTCGATCGCAAGCTTTTCAGGCTTTTCGATGACCGGTGCCTCCGGCTTTTCCCGCGACCAAGCCCAGCTATCCAACACGTAATACACACCCAGCAGCAGGATGGCGCAGACCAGAAATTCGCCAAACATATGCGTGGTTGTCCAGAAGAACGACACGCCCTTCAGAAAACCCAAATAAAGCGGCGGATCACCGAGCGGCGTGAGTGAGCCCCCGATATTGCTCACCAGGAAAATGAAAAACACGAAGGTATGGGTTTTTTGCTTGCGAAAGGCATTGGCGCGCAGCACCGGGCGGATCAGCAGCATGGAAGCACCGGTTGTGCCCATCACACTCGCGATCACAGTGCCGAAAGCAAGCAGCGCGGTATTGGTGGCCGGTGTGCCAATTAGCGCGCCCTTCAACAGCACCCCACCGCCAGTCACGTATAGCGCCAGCAGCAGGGCGATGAAGGGGATATATTCCTGCAAAACGATATGCCAGACCTCAGCCACCGCCACCATGGGGCCGTAAGCAACGGCGAAGGGCAGCGCCAGCAGCAGCACCCAGCCAGCGGCGATCTTGCCGTAGTGATGGTGCCAGACAGCGCCCGCCAGCAGGGGCATCAGCGCGATGCACAGCAAAAGCCCGGCAAAGGGCAGGCCCCAGGCAAGGCTCAATTCCGCGCCCGAAACCGCGGCGGCTTCCGCCGGCAGGGTCAGCGCAAAAACCAGCATCAGGGCGAAGCTGGTCGCTTTCATGGGCCAGAGCCTCCCTCAAGACCTGCGGGCTGATACCCGTTGGCAAGGTGATTGCCGGATGATCCGCCCCACTACAAGGGGGCGCCCCCTTCCCCCCATGGCAGACCCACCCTAGTTTGGGGGATAGCAGGAGATCACCCGATGGATATGAATGGCGAGCGCCGCATCCCCGCGCCCCGCCAGCGCGTCTGGGACGCGCTGAACGACCCCGAAATGCTGAAGGCCGCGATTCCGGGCTGTGAAAGCGTGACCAAAACCGCCGAGGACGCTTTTGAAGCCAAGGTTTCGGTCAAGATCGGCCCCATGGCGGCGAAATTCGGCGGCAAGGTGAAGCTGGAAAACATCCAAGCCCCGGCTTCCTATACCATCACCGGGGAAGGCAATGGCGGGGCGATGGGCTTCGCCAAGGGCGGTGCTGATGTATCGCTCGAAGAAGCCGGGCCGAATGAGACCTTGCTGAAATTCGCCGTGAAGGCGCAGGTTGGCGGCAAAATGGCGCAGCTTGGCGCGCGGTTGATTGATGCGACCGCCAAGCAAATGTCCGACCAATTCTTTGACCGTTTCGCCGCCGCCGTGGTGGCCGCTGAACCCGCGCCTGCCGAAGCGCCCGGCGCCGCCCCTGCCCCGATGCCCGCCCCGCCCGCGACTGGCGGCGGCATTTCGATATTCGAGCTTTTGCCGGAAGCCCCGCTTGGCATTCCACTGCTTGCTTGGGTGGGGGGCGCGATCTGGCTGGTTATTGTCGCGTTGATGCTGAAGTGAGCTTGCCCGCAAGCGTCGCCGAAACCCAGGCGCTCCTCGCCTCTGGTGGCTATGTCGCTGACCGCGCGCTGGCCACCACCATCCATCTGGCGCTCACCATGGGGCGCCCGCTGTTCCTGGAAGGTGAGCCAGGCACGGGCAAGACGGAAATCGCCAAGGTGCTGGCGGCGCAATTGCCGCGCCGGCTGGTGCGGCTGCAATGCTATGACGGCATGGATATTTCCGCCGCCGCTTATGAATGGAATCACGCGCGGCAATTAATGGCGATACGGCTGGCCGAAGCCGCCGGCGATGTGGACCGCGCCGTGCTTGATCGCGGCATTTATGACCGCAAATTCCTCCAGCCGCGGCCCTTGCTGGATGCGCTGGAAGGCAGCCCCGCCGTGCTGCTGATAGATGAACTTGACCGCGCGGATGAACCTTTCGAAGCCTTTTTGCTTGAAATACTCGCGGATTTTCAAATCACGATCCCTGAGCTTGGGACAATGAAGGCGGCAACCCCGCCCGTTGTCATCATCACATCAAACCGCACACGCGAAGTGCATGACGCGGTGCGTCGGCGCTGCCTTTACCATTGGGTCGATTACCCGGATGCAGCACGCGAACGCGCCATTCTGAAACTGCGCGCGCCCGGCCTGCCGGAAGCGCTTTCCGCCCAGGTAGTCGCTTTCGTGCAAAAGCTGCGTGAGGGCGATTACTTCAAGCTGCCCGGTGTCGCTGAGACGATTGATTGGGCGCAGGCTTTGGCTGCGCTTGATGCCAAGGCGCTGGAGCAAGGCGTGGTGGATGAAACCCTTGGCGTTTTGCTGAAATACCAGGATGACATCGCCAAGCTGAAGGGCGAGGAAGCGGCGCGGCTGATTGCGGAGGCTCGGGCCGGGTGACGCCGGATCGCGACCCTGCCCGCATCATCGCCGGTGGCCAGCCCTTACTGGCCTCGGCGC
>CAIMVB010000038.1 GCA_903844785.1 uncultured Rhodospirillales bacterium
GAAAAGACGGATGAGTTGGTGCCGGCAGTCCAGCGGGCACTTGCCTCCGGCAAGCCTGCCATTGTGGAAATCCGCATGAACCCGGAACAGGTGACCAACCGCGCCACCATCGCGGATTTGCGCGCACAATCCGGTAAGGCCGCACCGGCGGCATCATTGCCGGCCAAGGCCAAGCGCGGCCCGGCGCCACGCCGCAGTGGCCCGCGCCCGCGCTGAATTCAGCTTTGCCGGGGCGCGGGTGGTCTGCGCCCCGGTAGGTTCATGCCAGAAAAGCGCGTGTCCATATGTTCGATTTCAAGCCAGCCCATATCGCGGCCAAAAGGCTTGTAGATCGGGAAAGTTTTCAGAATGCCGAGTGTGGCGGCGCTTTCCAAGGGTGAGATGAAGCTGCAATCTTGATCACCAAATTGCGGCTGCGCCATCCAATGGGCAAGCTGTTCGGCGGTAAGCGCGAAAAAGCCGCAATGTGGATTGGTGGCGCGCTGGAAGCTGACCAGCCGTGCCCCTTGGCGCCCCTTCAGGAAACGCTCATCGGGCAAGGCTTCCTCAAAAGGCGCCAGCAGCCCAGGGCGCAGCATGCCGTCGATATAGGTCTTCAGAGCCGGGCCGCGTGGACTCCATTCGTAACGGTTGGGGAAAACTACGCGCCGCCAGCCGAAATCATCCTGGAAGGCAAGAATACGTGAAATCAGATCGTTGCCGGTTGGGCGCAAATCATCTTCGGAGAAGGCGAAAACATCATAGATGTTGCGGGCATCAGCAAAAAGTCTATGCGCGGTGAAGCCCAGCATGCGCGGATTATCAAGCTTCGCATCATAAAGCCGAACACCACGCGCGCGGCAGTAATCCGCATCAAGCAAATGATTGTCGCCATTCACCAGAACAATGATGTCAAGCTGATCCGCGACGCCGACTACGGGTTCGAATTTCTTCTGCCAGACATTGATGCTGGAAACCGGGCCGTAATGCCCGCGCCAGGCATCAATCACGCTGCGGATGGCTGCCGCCCGCTGATCCCGCCGATGCGCATCGGTGGAGCTGTGGTTCGATCCCTCCTCGGCGCGAAAGAAATGCGCGATGGAGAGCAGTATGCGCATGCTCAGGCGGCCCGCTTGGACAAGAGCTTGTCAAAATAAGCGATGGTTTGAATCAAGCCCTGTTCCAAAGCCACTTTTGGTTCCCAGCCAAGCTTACCGCGCGCCTTTGTGATATCGGGCTGGCGCTGGCGCGGGTCATCAACCGGCGCCTGGCGAAACACCGGGCGGGAAGCGGAACCGGTCAGGCGGATTACCGCTTCGGCCAATTCCATCATGGTGAATTCGCCAGGATTACCAAGGTTGATTGGGCCGGTGATCTCATCAGGAGAATCCATCAGCCGACGGAGACCTTCCACAAGATCAGACACGAAGCAGAAAGATCGCGTCTGCTTCCCATCGCCATAAATCGTGATGGGATCACCGCGCAAAGCCTGGACGATGAAATTGGACACCACGCGCCCATCATTCGGGTGCATGCGCGGGCCATAGGTGTTGAAGATACGCGCGACCTTGATATCCAGCCGGTATTGCCGGTGGTAGTCGAAGAACAGCGTCTCAGCGCAGCGCTTGCCTTCATCGTAGCAGGAACGCGGCCCGATTGGGTTCACATTGCCCCAGTATTCCTCAGGCTGAGGATGCACATTCGGATCGCCATAAACCTCGCTGGTGGAGGCTTGCAGGATGCGCGCCTTCAGCCGCTTGGCAAGGCCGAGCATATTGATCGCACCATGCACGCTGGTCTTGATGGTTTGTACCGGGTCATGCTGGTAGTGGATGGGCGATGCCGGGCAGGCAAGGTTGTAGATCTCATCAACCTCCACATAAAGCGGGAAGGTCACATCATGGCGGATCAATTCGAAATAGGGGTGATCCAGCAGCCTTTCGATATTCGCCTTATTACCGGTGAAGAAATTATCGGCGCACAGAACTTCATGCCCCGCCGCGATCAGGGCTTCACATAGATGGCTGCCGACAAAGCCGGCGCCACCTGTGACCAGGATGCGCTTGCGCGCATGGTATTCACGTTTTGCCTCGCCTGAATTTTCCGTCATCGCCCCACTGCGTAACCTTGCATGCCGCGCGGATTGGCGCCGGCGCGGATGGTGCCGTCGGCTTCAAGCCGCGCGCCAGTCAACCGCCCTTCGGTCCAATCGCCACCCGCTTCCGCCTGATGGCCGCGCGCTTTCAACGCGGCCAGAACTTCCGGCGCATAGCGCCCTTCAATCACCAGCTTGCCGGGCTTCGCACCGCGCGGCCAGAAACTGCTGATCCAATGTTCCGAATGGAAGGAAGGCGCATCAATCGCTTCCTGAATATTCATTCCATGATGCAGCATCCGCAGCAGCATGATAGACTGCCATTGATCCTGCTGTTCACCGCCTGGTGTGCCGAAGCTCATCCAGGCCTTGCCATCGCGTAGCACCAGCGCAGGCGAAAGCGTGGTGCGCGGGCGCTTGCCGGGCTGCAGGCCATTGGGCAGGCTTTCATCCAGCCAGAACATCTGGCAGCGCGTGCCAAGGCAGAAGCCAAGTTCAGGAATAGCCGGGGAGGATTGCAGCCAACCCGCCGATGGCGTGGCGCTTACCATATTCCCGGCAGCGTCAATCACATCCACATGGCAGGTATCGCCGCCCGCGGCACCAAGGCGGGAGACCGTGGGCTCTCCACTACCGGCGGCGGCGGCCATTTCCTGTGCGCGGCGGATGGCGGCGGCGTAATCGGTGCGCGGGGTGCGGCCATCGGGCGAACCTGGGCGGAAATCCATGCTGGCGGCAGCGCCAATCAGGGCGCGCCGCGCGGCGTTATAGGCGGGCGAAAGCAGCGTTGCCATTGGCACATCAACAAAATTGGGGTCGCCGTAAAAGGCTTCGCGATCGGCGAAGGCGAGTTTCATCGCTTCCGTCACCAGATGGATGAAATCCGGCCCCAGAGGGTCCATCCCCGCGATATCATCGCCTGCGATCAAGGCGAGCGTTTGCAGCATCGCCGGGCCTTGGCTCCAGGGGCCGCATTTCAGCACGCGATGTCCGTGATAATCCAAGCCAAGCGGCGCTTCGATGCCAGCGGACCAATTCGCCAAATCCTGGCCATTCAGCACGGCGCGATGGCGGCGCCCGGAAGTGTCCATGGCTTCCGTGGTGCTGCAGAAACGGTCAATCGCTTCCGCAACGAAGCCGCGATACCAGGCACGCCGCGCGGCTTCAATTTGCGCTACACGATCTCCGCCAGCAGCCTCAGCCTCTCGCACCACGCGTTCATAGGTATCGGCAAGGGTTGGGTTGGCATAAAGCCCGCCCGGTGCTGGCCCGCCATTGCGCAGCCATAGCGCGGCGGAGGTTTTCCATTCGGCCTCAAACAAGGGGCGGACGGAATCAATAGTGGCGCGCACGCGCGGCACCATGGGCGCGCCATGGCGCGCATAGCCAATGGCATGGGCAAGTACATCGCGCGGCTTCCAGGTGCCATGGTCACGCAGCATCAACATCCAGGCGTCGAAGGCGCCGGGGATGGGCGCGGCCAGCATGCCGGTGCCGGGCATGATTTCATGCCCCAGGCTTTTCATCAGCGCGACATTCAAACCGGCCGGGGCGGGGCCTTGGCCGCAAATGGCCTGCTGCTGCCCGGTGCGGGCGCTATGCAGTATGATCGGGCAATCGCCGCCTGGCCCGTTCAAATGCGGCTCCACGATTTGCAGCGTGAAGCCGGCGGCGGCGGCGGCATCAAAGGCGTTGCCACCGCGTTCCAGCACCGCCATGCCAACCTGGGAGGCGATCCAATGCGTGGAAGCAACCGCCCCGAAAGTGCCGCTGATTTCAGGGCGTGTTGTGAAGCTGCGCGCCCCTTCCTTTGCTGGGAAGCCGATGGAAGCAAGATTTGCGTGAGACATGGAGGGTTTTCCTGCTTTCGATCCGCAACAGCTGCTTCAAGCCTCGCTGGCGGATAGTTTGTCAAAATTTTTTTGAAAAAGCAAATATATGAAAAGGTAAATGACATCAGTAGGCTTGGTGGGACCAAGCCTACCAATGACCTTTGGGCGCAGATTAGGCGCCCTGCATTCCCCCTTCCGGCTCCGCGCGCATTTCGGCGAAGACACCCTTGGCGATAATCATCGCCTCCCGCACCGCGGGCAGGCCGATATAGCCGCAAAGATGCATAAGCGCTTCGGAAAGCTCATCCTCTGTCCAGCCCATGCGGCGCGCCATGCGAAGGTGAATGGCAAGCTCTGGCCATGCATGAATGGCGGTATCGGAAATCACGCAAATCAGCGCGCGGGTCTTGAGGTCGAGCCCCGCACGGGACCAGAGCATGCCAAACACGGCTTCCCGCGCGTAATCGCCGAATTTTTCCATGATGGGGTCGTCATAAACGCCCTTATTCATGTTCTTGACGGTGGATTGCCCCATCAGGCGCGTGCGCACCGCATCGCCCTTTTTCCATAAGGCGGATTTGGCCATGGTTTCTCTCCCTTTTTCTGGTGGTGGAGGAAGCCTAGGCTGAGGCACCCCAGCGCGTGAAGGCCCAGGCGCATAGCCCGCCCAGCGCCAGCAGCCAGATGGTGATGATGATGGCCGCACCCGCCTTGCTACGGGGCTTTTCCACCATGGCCTGCGCGGCCGCGCGGCTTTCCGCCATCACCTCTGCCGGGATCAGCCGCGCGATCAGCGCAATGGCGATGGGCAGCAGAATGAGTTCGTCCAGAATGCCAAGCACCGGAATGACATCGGGGATCAGGTCAATGGGCGAAAGCGCATAGGCCGCGACACACAAGGCCAAGACCTTCGCAAGCCATGGCGTGCGTGGATCACGCGCCGCGACGTAAAGCGCCAACCCGTCGCGTAGAACCAGTCGCGCCCAGAAGCGCAGGCGCTGCCAAAGCGCATTCACGCGCGGCGCGGGGCGAAGCTATGCGCATCCGCCATCGCCCAGGCTTCGGCAAAGCGCGCATCATCTGTGCCGCTGAGTAGCGCGCCTGGTGCCAAAGGCGGGTAAAGCTCCGCAAAGCTTTTCACTACGCTTGAAGAAACACGCCGGCTGAAATGTTCCGCGCGCAATTCGGATGGGTGGGAAAGCCCGGCGGCGGCGACCAATTCATTCAGCGCTTCCAAAGTGGCGGCATGGAATTGATGCACGCGCGGCGCCTTATCCGGCACACGCAACGCGCGTTGGCGCGTTGGGTCCTGCGTTGCGACACCGGTGGGGCACAAATCCGTATGGCAGGAAAGCGATTGAATGCAGCCAATGGAAAACATGAAGCCGCGCGCCGCATTGCACCAATCGGCCCCCAGCGCCAAGGCGCGCGCAACATCGAAAGCGGTCGCGATTTTGCCACTGGCGCCAAGGCGGATCTGATCACGCAGGCCAATACCAATCAGCGCGTTATGGGCAAAGCTCAAGCCCTCACGCAGCGGCATGCCGACATGATCCATGAATTCCAAGGGGGCAGCGCCGGTGCCGCCTTCCGCGCCGTCAATGACGATGAAATCAGGCGCAATCCCCGTTTCGATCATGGCCTTGCAGATGGCAAGGAATTCCCAAGGATGGCCGATGCACAGCTTGAAGCCGGCGGGCTTGCCGCCGGAAAGGCGCCGCATCTCCGCAATAAAGCGCATCATCTCAACCGGCGTTGCAAAGGCCTTATGCGCGGGCGGGGAGACACAATCCTGCCCCATGGCCACACC
>CAIMVB010000039.1 GCA_903844785.1 uncultured Rhodospirillales bacterium
ACCACCAGAACGGTGGGTTTCGCCAGGCCGCCAAAATTTTCTGCCATCATCGCCACACCTATTCTCCTGGCGCACGCACCACTGCGAAGGCAGAGGTATCGCCCTTCGGCCGATCTTCCGGCAGGCTTTCACCACGCACGGCGAAGTGGATGCGTTCTGCGATATTGGTGGTGTGATCACCAATGCGTTCAAGATTTTTGGCAATAAACAGCAAATGCGTGGCAGCGGTGATATTGCGCGGGTCTTCCATCATATGCGTCAGCATTTCGCGGAAAATACCGTTATAGATTTCATCCACCGGTTCATCCGCAGCCCAGACACGCTCCGCTGCATCGGCATCGCTTTGCACCAGCGCATCCATGGCGGCTTTCAGATTTTCCTGCACCAGATGCGCCATGCGTTCAAAGCCATTCATGCTGCCAAGCCCGGGCAGGGAGGCCAGCACAATGGAACGCTTGGCGGCATTGGCCGAATAATCGCCGATGCGTTCCAGATCATTGGAAACCTTCATGCAGGCAATGATCAGGCGCAAATCTGCAGCCATTGGCTGACGCAAAGCAAGCAGGCGCACGCAATAGGCTTCCACTTCGCGTTCCAACTGGTCAATCTGCACATCGCGCTGCACGACTTCGCCGGCCAAGTCACTGTCACGGCGGACCAAGGCGCGGGTGGCGTCTGATACTTGGCGTTCCACCAGCCCGCCCATGCGCGCGATCATGTCGCGCAGCTTGCGCAAATCCTCATCATAGCTGCGGACGATATGTTCTGTGGGCATGTGCTTTCTCCTGGCCAGGCTCAGCCAAACCGGCCGGTGATGTATTCTTGCGTCTTTGGGTGCTTGGGCGCGGTGAATAGCTGCGCCGCTGGCGCCACTTCGATCAATTCACCCAGATAGAAAAACGCGACCTGATCCGCACAGCGTGCCGCCTGCTGCATGTTGTGCGTGACGATGGCAATGGTGAAATCGCGCTTCAATTCATCAATCAGTTCTTCGATCTTGAGCGTGCTGATCGGGTCAAGCGCCGAGGTCGGTTCATCAAACAGGATCACCTCTGGCCGCACCGCGATGCTGCGCGCGATACACAGCCGCTGCTGCTGGCCACCGGAAAGGCCAAGGGCGGAACGATCAAGCCGATCCTTCACTTCATTCCAAAGCGCGGCGCGCGTCAGCGCCCATTCAATGCGCTCACCCATTTCGGATTTGGAGAGGTTTTCATGCAGGCGAATACCGAAAGCGATATTCTCATAAATCGTCATCGGGAAGGGGGTCGGCTTCTGAAATACCATGCCGATCTTGGCGCGTAGTGCATTCAAATCCACGGAATCGGAGATGATATTCTCGCCATCCATCATCACCTCACCAGTCGCGCGCTGGCCCGGGTAGAGGCTATACATGCGGTTCAGCACGCGAAGCAGCGTGGATTTGCCGCAGCCGGAAGGGCCGATCATGCCCGTCACCTGCCGATCCGGCAGATTGAGGTTGATCGCCTTCAGCGCGCGGTTATCGGCATAGAAGAAATCCAGATTGCTGATGGCGATGCGCGCATCATTCAACGCAGCATCAGACCGCGCCTGCATGCCGCCAAAGCTTTGCGCCCCGCTTGTGGCACCTTTGGTTTCTGTCGAAAGGCTCATGGGTTTGTCCTTGTCCTTCAGATGCGGCTGCGCAGCAGGGTGCGCGCGACGATATTAAGCGCCAGTACACCAAGGGTGATGATCAACGCCCCCGCCCAGGCCAGCGCGATCCAATCTTCAAACGGGGAACCGGCGAAGGAATAAATCGTCACCGGCAGGCTCGACATCGGCTTGGAAAGATCCGTGGACCAGGCGTTATTGCCAAGTGAGGTGAACAAAAGTGGCGCGGTTTCACCCGCTACGCGCGCCACCGCCAGCAAGACGCCGGTGACAATACCGGCAATGGCGGAACGCCAGCAGATCAGCGTGATCATTTTCCATTTTGGCGCACCGAGACCCATGACTGCTTCGCGCAGCGTATTCGGGATCAGTTGCAGCATGTCTTCCGTGGTGCGGACCACAATCGGGATGACGATAATGGCGAGCGCCGCGACGCCCGCCCAACCGGAAAACCCGCCAAAGGGTAGCACCAGGATCTGATAGACAAAAAGCCCGATCAGAATGGATGGCGCAGAGAGCAGAATGTCGGACACAAAGCGCACCGCATTCCCAAGCCAGGAATCCTTGGCATATTCAGCAAGATACGTGCCCACCAACATGCCAATCGGCGTACCTATTGCGGTGCCCAGCAGGGATTGGATTAGGCTGCCAACAATGGCGTTCAGCAAGCCACCCTCAGACCCCGGCGGCGCGGTGACATGGGTGAAAACGCGCAGCGACATGGCTTCAATGCCACGGTAGAACAGGGTCGCCAGAATGGAGGCCAGCAGCACCAAGCCAAGAACGGTGGCTAGAATACAAAGCGTGCGGATAATGATATCCGCGCGCTTGCGCTTGGCACCAAGCCGCGCCGCTACAGCGGCATCCTTGCGCGGGCCGGGGCTCATCATGGAAGAAAGCGCCATTGACATGCCTTACACCTTCAACCGTGAGCGCAGCAGATAGCGCGATGTGGCCAATACCACGAAGGATAGCAGGAACAGGATAAAGCCAAGCGCCAATAGCGAAGCAAGCTTGAGGCTGCCGATTTCACTTTCACCAAATTCCAGCGCCACCAATGATGCAATCGTATTGCCGGGACCAAAGAGCGAGGTTGAAATCCGGTTCGCATTGCCGATCACGAAGGTCACCGCCATGGTCTCACCCAAGGCGCGACCAAGGCCCAACATAATGCCACCCACTACGGAGATGCGTGTGTAAGGCAGCACCACGCCCTTCATCACTTCCCATTTGGTGGCACCCAGACCATAGGCGCTTTCCTTGAAAACTGGCGGCACCTGGTCAAAAACATCGCGCATGGTGGCGGCGATGAAGGGCAGGATCATGATGGCCAGAATGAAGGCTGCGGTGAACAAACCCGTGCCAAAGGGCGCGCCCTGAAACAGAAAGCCAATCAGCGGCAATTCGCCGATATTTTCAATGATCCAGGGCTGGATATTTTGCGCGAAAGCCGGCGCAATGACGAAGAAGCCCCACATGCCGTAAATGATCGAGGGCACGGCGGCGAGCAATTCAATGGCGGTGCCAAGCGGGCGGCGCGCCCAGGGCGGCGCCAATTCAGTCAGGAAGAATGCCACGCCAAAAGCCAAAGGGACCGCCAGAAGAATGGCCAAAACCGCCGTGACGATAGTGCCGTAGATGGAAACGCCCGCGCCAAAGGCTTCCCGGACCGGGTCCCAATCTGTTGAGGTGACAAAAGCCACGCCGAAGGCGCGAAACGCCGGCAGGCCCGCGATGAAAAGTTCAATAATCAGCGCGCCAAGCAGGATCAGCACGAAGATCCCGGCAGTCTGGCAGAGCAGGGCGAAAATACGATCACCCAGATTGCTGCTGGGACGCCGGGCTGATTTGGGGGCGCTATGGGCGCTTGCGGTAGCGTGGACCAAGGATCACCCCCAGGGGCTAGAAAAGCGAAGGGTGCCATAGGCCGCGCGGGCCCATGGCATGGGTTCAGGCGCCGAAGCTTTGCCGCCAGGCGCCACGCACCGCGTTATGCACCGATTCCGGCAGCGGGATATATTCCAATTCTTCGGCCAGCTTGCTGCCATTGGTAAAGCACCAATCGAAGAAGCGGCGCACATTGGCGCTGCGCGCGGCATCTGTTGGGTTGGTCGGCAGCAGAATGAAGGTCGGCGCCACAATCGGCCAGGAATCCGCACCAGCCTGGTCAATCACATTGGCGGCAAAACCCGGCACGGACCAATCCGCGGCGGAAGCCGCCGCCATGAAGGATTTATGCTCTGGCTTCACGAAATTGCCGGCCTTATTGCGGATTTGCGTGGTCACCAGCTTATTGGTGATGGCATAGGCGTTTTCTACATAGCCGATGGCGCCACGCACATTGCGCACCGTGCCGGCCACACCTTCATTGCCACGCGCGCCGGTGCCAGCGGGGAAGCGCACCGAAGTGCCAACGCCCACCTTTTCCTTGAATTCGGGCGACACGGCGGAAAGATAGGACACCCACACAAAGGTAGTGCCCGAACCATCAGCGCGATAGGCCGGCGCAATGGCCAGGCTCGGCAGGGTAAGCCCAGGATTCAGCGCCACAATCTGCGGGTCATTCCAGCGCGTGATCTTGCCAAGATAGATATCGGCCAGCAGCGGGCCGGTCAGCTTAAGCTGGTCTTCCGCAATGCCCGGAATATTCACAATCGCGACCAGGGAGCCCATCACGGTCGGGAATTGCAGCAGATTGCCGGTGGCCAATTGCTCAGCATTCAGCGGCGCATCGGTCGCGCCGAAATCTACTGTGCGGTTGCGGATCTGGTTGATCCCAGCGCCCGAGCCCACGGATTGGTAATTCACCTGGATGCCAGTCGCGCCGCGCGCCGCTTCCGCCCATTTTTGATAAATTGGGTTCGGGAAGGTCGCGCCCGCGCCGGTAATCTGCGCTGCTTGCGCATGGGCGCCGAAGGCCGGCAGGGTCAGGGCGGCGCTGGCGCCGAGAAGGAAGGATCGCCTATCCACAGGAATACTCCGATTGCTGGAACCACGCCGCCCAAAGCCAGACGGCGACTCGCTTCTAGTAAGCCCAAACGACTCTTCGATTGCAGTTCGATGAAGCTTTTGTGACAACGCCCTGGACAAGCCGGGGTTTTGTCCATACCCCCTATTTGTACCAGGCAGGCCGGCGCTTGGCCTGGAAGGCTGCCAAGCCTTCCCGCCCTTCGGGGGCGGCACGCTGCATCCAGCCCTCATGCGCCAATTGCGCCACCTGGCGGGGGGAAAGGGTCAGGCCATTGGCCTCCAAGAAGGATGTCTTGGTCATGGCGATGGCGCTTGGGGCGGAAAGCATCATCTGATCAATGATATGGGCCAGCCGTGCTTCCATGGCATCCGCCGCCACCACCTCATGCACCAGGCCAATCCGCAGCGCCTCGGCGGCGTCAAAGCGTTCACCGGTAATGGCGTAGCGGCGGGTCTGCCTCAGGCCCAGAGCATCAACCATATGTGTGCTGATCGGCGTGGGCGCGACGCCAACCCGCACTTCCGTGATGCCGAATTGCGCCGCCGGCGTGGCCAGCGCCACATCCACGCAGCAGGTAATGCCAACGCCGCCGCCGAAGCAGGCGCCCTGGATCACGGCGAAGGTGGGTTTGGGGAATTCATTCAGCTTGCGCATCGCCTCGGTGGTGGCCATGGAGGCTGCGAAGGCAGGCTCAGGCGGATAGGCCGCCACTTCCGCCAGCCAATCAATATCCGCCCCAGCCTGGAAATGCGCCCCGGCACCGCGGATCACCAGGCCGCGAATGGCGGTATCGGGGCGGAGTTGATCGAGCCCCGCAATCAGCCCTTCCAGCATGGCAGCGTTATAGGCATTGCCCTTATGCGGGCGGTTCAGCGTGGCAGTGGCAATGCCGCGCGCATCAATGGAAAGCAGTACGGGTTTTTCGGTTTCGGTCATGGCGAACCCCATCCTTGGTTTGGATGCCATATTCGCGCTTTGCGGGAATTGACGCCAGCTTGGTCTGGCGGCGGGCCTTGCTACAACGTCACAAAAGCTCGGCGCCGCGCATCTTGAGCCAGGGGAAGTGGCTACCATCAGCACGCCAAGCGACCACGTCGTAAATTTCGGCTGCTTGGCCGGGGACCTCCATGCCGGGCGTGCCAATCGGCATGGCCGGGACGGCAAGGCCCACAATGCCGGGCGGCGTTTCTGCCAAGGCGCGGCGAATAGCCAGCGCCGGTACATGCCCTTCAATTTTAAGCCAACTCGCAATCCTGGCCGCGTGGCAGGAAAGCAAATCTGCGGGGGTGCCTAGCATCCGCCGAATGGGCGTGACGGAGGAGACGACGCGATCTGTCACCGCAAAGCCTTCCGCGCGCAAATGCGCCACCCAGCCGATGCAGCATCCGCAATTAGGATCACGCCATACCTCGGCACTCTCTTTCGCTTCAGCAAGCGCGGGGCTTGCGAAAACGGATAGGGTGGCGATTGCCAGGGCACGGCGGGACAGCATGGGCAGCGCCTTCCTTTAATTCGGTATCCGGTGGCCGTAATCCACAGGGTGAACCGATACCATCTCAGCAGCAGCATAAAAGGCCAAAGCGACAAACACCATTTCAAGTTTAATTGACGCGGCAAGGCGATTACCGGCGCCAGCTTCACCGCGCGTAAGCGCCGGGGTGTGCCGGAGCCGATTCCAAAGCGCCAAGCCAAGCGCCACTAGCACCGCCATGACCTTCCAAGCCAATGCCCAGCCATGCCAAGCATCAAATATCCGATCCAGGCGTAGCGTTAGATACCAGCTTAATAGCGTACCGGTAATGAGCATGATCATCACGGACCAGATCGCGGCGCGGCTCCAATCCTGGATCAAGCTTACAGCGCTGATACCATTTGGCCGACGCGCCACCCAGAGCAGCGGCGGCAGGGAACCAACCCAAAAGGAAACCACCGCAAGATGCAGCACCACCAGCGCCGCAATTTCCTGGCGCGGTGCAAAGAGCATCGAATGCCCCATAGCGGCGTAGGAAGCGAGCATAAGCAAAGCGCCAATCGCAGTCATGGCCGATCTGATCCGCCAATTTGTCACCATCGCAGCAAGCAGAACAAGACCAGCGGTACGCAGCCAGAAGGCATCGCCAATACGGGAGCGCATTACGGCAGCCCATACATTGGGATCGGAAATATTGGCGCCGGCGGTCAGCACCAGCACACGCAGGATCAATGCAAGAAGTGATAATGCCAATCCGGCGAGGATTGCGCCCAATAGGGTCCGTCGCAGCCTTGCGGCTTCATGCGCTTCAAGCCGATGCTCAAAACCAATAGCGAAAATGGCAAGCCCCGCCGCGCCAATGGTTGCGATGTAATAAAGCGCCCTGATAATGACAGTAATGCCATCGAGGATTGAGGCATCAGGCTGCAGATATTCAAGGATCATGGCCGGCTTGGTGCCTCTATACGGAAAGAAATGACGCCGCCGGCAGGATGTCCATCGGCTGAAATAATGCGCCATTCGGCGCGGTATGCGCCCGGCGACAGTGCCGGTAGGGGGATTACCTCATTTGAGGCGGCGCGGATGCTGCGTCTGGGCAATATAATCTCCTCGCCACCAACACGATAAAGCCGAAGCGCGGTTAGTTGCGCCCGTTCATTGAAGTGCAATTCGATCTGTTCAGGCGCCTGCATCAATACGGCACCAGTGGCGGGGATTGATGTGCGCAATTCGGAATGGGCTGCGGCTACTTGGGCTACCAAAAGCAGTCCAAGCAGCAGTAAAGCCTTGAGCCTTCTTTTGCGCCAAAGATCAGTCAAAGCGAACACTGTCGAATCCTGCTCCGCCAAGGTTAGTAGTGTAGCGTCATCCTGGGGCTTCCCCCCATGGCAAGGTCAATACCGGCCAAGACCAGTGGCCACGGCCTCAATTGCCAGAGAATGGCGATGCGTGGGTGCTGCAATCACCCCGAAGTCAACTCACGCAGCTTCATTCATGGCGCTACGGCTTAGATGCTGGCGTGCTGCGGCCTTGTCCAGCTTAGCCAATAGATTATCCGGCAGCGCGAAAGTGATGCCCAAGGCGCGCGCATGCCGCAACATTCCCCGGCCGACGGAATAGGTTCGCAACTAATCATGTTTATGTTTACACTTTCATCTGGCCGTTCAATGATTTGCAAGCCATTGGCGCCGAAGGCCAGAATGGCCAAACTACCATAGCCCATAACCCTATCGGCCTTGCTTGCGGAGTCCTCCCATGCCCGCTTCCCGTCCAACCCTTAGCGGCCCACGCCATGCCATTTCGGCGGGGCATTATTTGGCGGCATCTGCTGGCTATGCTGTGCTGGAAGCGGGTGGCAATGCGGTGGATGCGGGCTGCGCCGCCGGTATTGCGCTTGGCGTGCTGCTGCCGGATTTGGTGAATGTCGCGGGTGTCGCGCCCATTATGATCCGGCTGGCCAATGGGCAGGTGGAAACCATCGCTGGGCTTGGCCATTGGCCGGCTTCTCTGCCGCCTGATGTCTTCATGCGCGAACATGGCGGGAAGATCCCGCAAGGCGTGCGTCGTACCGTGGTGCCGGCCGCCCCCGATGCCTGGATTACGGCTTTGGAACGCCATGGCAGCATGGGTTTTGGCGATGTGGCGCAATACGCCATTCGCTACGCGGCGGAAGGCTTTGCTGTGTATCCGCTACTCGCGGAAAGTGTTTCGGCACACGTCGCGGAATATGCACGCTGGCCATCCAATGCGGCAATTTTCCTGCCCGGCGGCGCGCCGCCCAAAATCGGCGAGCGCTTCATCCAAAGTGATCTGGCGCGCAGCCTGAGTTACATGGTGGAAGAAGAAAAACGCGCGGCGGGTAAAGGCAGGCTTGCAGGCCTCGCCGCCGCCCATGCGGCTTTCTATCGCGGTGATATCGCGCGCGAGATTGTGGCCTTCCAGCAGC
>CAIMVB010000040.1 GCA_903844785.1 uncultured Rhodospirillales bacterium
CAGTGCCAAATCGCGCTTATCTTCCATATCAGCGGTGGATTGGCCAGCGCTGCTACGCTCCATGATACCACGGACAAGACCGGCCAATTCGCTCAATGACTGGTTGATTGTCTTGATTTACTCAATCGCGCCATCATGTGCCGCCTGACGCGCTTCCAACACCACACGCGAAAGATCATTGAAGCGGCTTATCATATTCTGACCGGCATTCAATACAACCGCCTGCTGCTTGACAACAAGTGATGGATCAAAGCGCAGTTCAATAAAACTATTACGTAGCTTTGCAACCAAATCACCCAAACTTTCGCCCTTGGCTGGATCGCCATGCGCTTCATTAATCAGTGAAAGGGTGGAATCACGCAATTCGGCGGCCGCGGCTTCAGATCGCCGCTTATTCATTTCATTGACCAGTGCATTATCTACATCACGTGAAAGGCCCAGGCTGCGAATACCTGTGCCCTTACCATCAATAGCAACAGCCTCGGTCGCAATACGCTTGCGCGTATAGCCTTCCGTATCGACATTGGCCGTATTATCTGCCGCATTCGCCAGGGCACGCTGGGTGTGCAGCAATCCCGATCGCGCAATCAATAAGGCGGTATCAAGGCTCATGTTGATGGACCAAGGGCGCTAACGCAAAGTGCATCAACGGCGCATATTCAATGTTTCCTGCAGCAAATCATCAACGGCCGACACAATTTTTGTATTGGCCGAATAGGCGCGCTGGGCCAGGATAAGCTTGGAAAATTCGGTGGCGATATCAACATTGGAACGCTCCACCGCACTGACGGAAATCAGCCCAGCCCCATCTTCGCCTGCTTCCACGATGCGCGCCTCACCACTTTCAATGGTGCGCAAGAAGGCCTGGCCATCCAAATGCTGCAACCGGTCCGCGTCCTTGAAGACCGTGATCGGCACGCGCGCCACAACGCGGGATTGGCCATTATCGTAATTGATCCGCACATCGCCATTTCTTTGTGTGGTGACAGAAGAAAAGGCACCGATCGGAATGCCATCCTGTTCAAAGCTATTGACACTAAGGCCGCTTGCGGCGGTGGAGGCAAATTGAGTGAGCCCGCCCGCCACACCAAACCTGCCGAGATTCAGCACCATAGCCTGCGCGCCCTGGCCGAAATCTGCGTTGAAGGTGACGGTCGCCGGACCGCCGGTTGCAGCAGCACTACCCGAAAGGCCAGTGCCGGTGCCAAATTCCGCCAAGGT
Organism: uncultured Rhodospirillales bacterium; assembly: GCA_903844785.1. Taxonomy (GTDB): domain Bacteria; phylum Pseudomonadota; class Alphaproteobacteria; order Acetobacterales; family Acetobacteraceae; genus Neoroseomonas. The sequence goes on from CAIMVB010000040.1 coordinate 1,222, forward strand.
GCCATCCGGCTGGTCTACCGCACCATCCTGACCAAAGCGAATGGGAATGCTGCCAATCGTCGAAGGTGTGGCATCGGGTGAAGAAATGGACAGCGTCCAGGTATTGTCGGTGGTCGAAGCCGTGGGCGCGAAGGTCAGTGTCAGGGCACGGGAACGACCAAGGGTATCTATAACCTGAATGGAGGTGCTTTGGTTGGCGGTGCCACCCGCAGCCAAGTTACCGCCAAAGGTGAGTTCCTGCGTCGGCGTTGGGGTGAAGACATCTTCTTGAACCTGGATCGGTACAAGCTGGGTCTTGTCCACCTCACCATCTGTCACCGGCCAGCCTTGCAGCACATAGCCGGAGCCATTCACCATCAGGCCTTCGCTATTGCGATTGAAATCCCCAGCCCTGGTGTAGAATTGGCGTGCGTCAAAGCGATAATCGCCCGCTTCGGTCTTACCGATGGGTAAGGCGGCAGTGAAAAAACCTTGGCCGGAAATCGCCAAGGCCAGTGGGTTTTCCACCTGCTCAATGGTTCCCTGAACCTGATTGGTAAAATCGGGCCGTGCCAGCACGGTGCCAGGCCGATGCACATCCGAACTGCTTTCAGAAATATAGGATACGAAGTTGGTATCCGTGCGCTTGAAGCCAACGGTTTGTGAATTCGCCACATTGTCCGAAATATGCCCAAGCGCCCGTGATTGCGCATTCATGCCGCTCAGCGCGGTATTCATCGAACTGTAAAGCGACATGGCGTCTTCTCCTGCCAAAGGTTTCCTGCCGCCCGCGCAAGTGTCGTGCCACGGAGAATCGGGGTTTCGGACGGCAAAATACGGAAAATTCCCCCTCATCCGGGGCAAGTCTTGCGCTTTGCGCGGCAATTCCTGCCGGTTCATGGACGCAAAGCCTTGGCCTGGCCTTTGCTCACCAGAACATTCGGAATGAGTAATTTTGGAATCCTGATGCTGGAAATGCCTGCGACACTGCCGCCAAAACCTGCCGCCGGCCCCGCGCCCGTGGCAGCGCCCATGCAGGCAGGAAATGGATCGACGGATTTCCGCGCCCAGTTGCGCGAAGTGCTTGAAACAACTGGCGCTGCTGCCCCGTCGCGTGAAAGCGGTGACGCCAGCACGCCAAAATTTCCCGATCAAACGCTCACCGCCGATGGGGCTATCATGGCGCCAGAGGCGAAATCCGTCGAAGCTTTGGCAATCCCAACCATGGGCCTGGGCAATTCTGACAAGGCCGATTTCGGCGCTCTGCCGATCTGGGACGATATTAACCTTGCGCCCCCCTTTGAAGCCAAACAGGAAACGGCCGGCATCATTCTGCAAAACGCCTCAATACTCGCGCCCGAAGCGGCACTGGTTTTGGCAGGTGCCGGGAACGGGCCTTCCCCGACGCCACCTCAAACGATGGCGGCGGCTGATAGCGGCATCGCTACGCTTCTGTCCGCCCCCCAGCCGCAATCAGCCGTCATGCCAGGCACGCTTAATCAGGCGGCCATGCCAAGCAATGCCGCCACGGGCACTGCCTTACAGAACATGCCAGGCAGTGCCGTGCAGGCTGAAACCCCGCCCATGGCGCCTGCGCCGGGCCAGCTAGCCGCGGCCCCGTTTGGGCTAACAACCACCCAGCTTGCCCAAATGCAGCAGGGCAAGATCGTCACGCAGGAAGCTGATGCTGCTTCTATGGCGGCCAATATTGCCGCGCAGCAGATGGCGGCGCCTACTATTCTGAATGGGTCACCCAGCAATGGCCTGGCGCGCAGAATGCCGGCGCCGCCCGGTGATGGCCATGGTGAAGTGGCCAAAGCAGGCTCAGCTGCCGCCTTGCTTGAACGCGCCCTTGGTACAACCGGGGTGGCAGCTGAAATCACCGTCCTGCTGGCGGCCGAATCCACGGAAGCGCCATGGCGCCCTGCCATGCAGGAAGCGCCGCAGGCCGCAGCCCCCAAGCCTGCGGCCGAAACCCGCGGTGATACCCTGCCATTTCAGGCACATGTGGCGCTGCAGCCCGAAGCCGCGGCAGCAAGAATCGAAGCGGCCGCGCCCCAGGCAGCAGGGCGTGATGGCCCTGCCCCGCCCGCACGGCAACTCGCGCCAGTGATTGTCTCCCTCGCGCTCGGGCGGGGTGATGAAGCGCTCACCATTGCGTTGGACCCCGGCGAATTGGGCCGGGTGGAAGTCAGTATCGGCCAGGGGAAAGAAGCCGGCCAGCTTCGTATCGTGGCCGAACGGGCCGATACCCTTGCCCTACTGCAGCGTGACCAGCGTGAATTGGACCGGGCGCTGAACCAGGCGGGGCTTGGGGATATGGCGCGATCGCTTTCCTTCTCCCTTGCCTCAGATCAGGGCCGCCAGCAGCAGCAGGGCATGACCCAAGAAAGGGCCAATCGCCCTTCAACTGCCGCAACAGGCACCGAGGACACCCGGCCCATCGCCAGCCCCCCGGCCCCGCGCCGCATCGCCACCTCTCTCATTGATATCGCCGTCTGAACGGAACCCTTGCCATGTCCGCATCCATCGCCGCCGCTTCCGCCAATGCCGCCACCAGCACCTCGCAAAGCCCCAGGCTTGCGGGGGATTTCAATACCTTCCTCACGCTGCTGACGACGCAGCTCAAGAACCAAAGCCCCACCGACCCGCTCGATACCAATCAAATGACCAATCAATTGGTGCAATTTGCCTCGGTTGAGCAGCAAATCGCCATGAATCAGAACCTGCAGCGCTTGCTGACGCTGGAACAGGCTTCCCAGCTTACGGCCAGCGCGCCGCTGATTGGCCAAAGGGTAGAGGTAGAGGCCGAAAGCATCACCCTGCAAAGCGGCACGGGCACGCTGAAACTGCCGGCGGCCGGCGCAGCACAAGCGGCGCAGGTCACCATCCTGGGGGCTGGTAACCGGGTTATTCGCCAGGAAACCGTGCCGCTGGGCACCGGGCGCACCAATTGGACCTGGAATGGCAAATCAACGGACGGGCTTAACCTGCCGGATGGCAGCTATACGGCGCGCGTAGTTGGCGTTGGCGGCAATGGCCAGGCCCAGGCCCTGCCCTTCACCACCATTGGCCGGGTCACAGGTGCGGAACGCGTGGGGGGTGATCTTAAGTTGATGCTGGGCCAGCTTCAGGTCGGCTTCGATAAGCTGAGAAGCTTAAGCACGGGAAGCTGAAACACTGACCCTCCCCCCCGGGGGAGGGAAATATACGGAAAACTTAGGATTTAAGGCCGAGTTTTTGGGTTTATTTACTCTTTTCTCATTTTTACCTTATTAAAAACTTTTACGGAAATTTTTGCCGGGCATGGTATAAGCGGTTTGATCCAGGCGGGGTTTCGGCCCTGAGGGGGCCTGGGGGAAGGTTCAGGTTCATGGCGAATTTCGTCGCACAATTACGCGCCTTGGGGCTTTGGCGTTTGGGTGCCCTTGCGGGGACGGCCCTGATGGTCCTTGGCTTGATTGTTTGGTTCGCCATCCGCGCCAGCCAGCCTGTCATGGGCTTGCTGTACGCCGATCTTGCGCAACGCGATGCGGGGCAAGTGATTGCCGCGCTGGATAGGGCGCGCATCCCCTATCGTGTGGAAGGTAATGGCAGCCGGATCATGGTGGCGGATGACCAGGTGGGGCGCGTGCGCCTTTCACTGGCCCGTGAAGGGCTGCCTGCTGGCGGCAATGTCGGCTACGAAATATTCGACCGCAATGAAAGCCTGACCACCACCCCGTTCCAGCAGGACATGAATCGTGTCCGTGCCATGGAAGGGGAATTGGCGCGCAGTATCGCTTCCCTTTCTGGGGTGCGCGCAGCGCGGGTCCATTTGGTCATGCCGCGGCGGGAAGCTTTTTCACGGGAACGCGGCGACGCCCAAGCTTCGGTCATGCTGACCATGCAGGGGGCGCATCGGTTGGACCGGGAAGCCATTCAAGCTGTGCTGCACCTGGTATCGACTGCGGTGCCGGGCTTGCGCCCGCAGAATGTCTCCATTGTCGATTCACGCGGCGCCTTATTGGCGCGCGGCGGCCAAGCGCTGGCCGGCCCAAGTGCTGCAGCATCGCAGGATGAAGTGCGCCGCACCCAGGAACTGCGCTTGGCACGCTCGGTTGAAGAAATGCTGGAACGCAGCCTAGGCCCAGGCCGGGTGCGCGCCGAAGCTTCGGTTGATATGGATTTTGATCGCGTTCAGGTCACCGAAGAACGCTTTGACCCAGATAACCAGGTGGCGCGCAGCCAGCAAAGCGTTCAGGAAACCTCTCGTGGTTCTGAAGGCGCACCGACAACGGTGCAGAATAATCTGCCGGGCAACGAGAATACCGGTGCTGGCAATCAGGAAAGCCGCCAGGAAGAAACCACCAATTTCGAAATTGGCCGCACCACCCGCAGCACAACGCGGGATCAGCCGAGCGTTCGGCGCATCAGCATTGGCGTTTTGGTGGATGGCGTATGGGAACCGCAAGCCAATGGCTCGCCCCAATATCGTGACCGTTCAGCGGAAGAATTGGCACGCATCGCAACGCTTGTCCGCACCTCGGTGGGTTTTGATGAACGCCGGGGAGATAAGGTGGAAGTGGTTGCCATGCGCTTCGCCGAACCACCCCTGCCGCCCGACAGCAATGAACGCAGCTTTTTCGATATCGCCTTCACCTCCTCCACTGTGGCGCGCATTGTTGAAAGTGCGCTTTTCGCGCTTGTCGCGCTGATTGCCATATTGTTGTTGGGCAGGCCTGCCGTTAAGCGCCTTGTCACTCTGGCGAAGCCAGCCCAGACAAATGGGCAAATTGGGTCCGCAGCTGCCAACACTATGACTGCTGGTGCCTTGGCGGCGGGTGGTGCGGCCATCGCCGGGCCGCAAGGCGGCGCGGGGCTTCCCATGGTGCAGGGTGGCGCTGCTTCGTCCGACCCGGAAAGCATGGTGAGTTTGGCCATGGTACAGGGGCAAATGCGCGCTTCTTCCATCAACCGCTTGCAGGAATTGGTGGATACCAACCCAGAACAATCACTCAATGTCATCCGCCGCTGGATTGCCCCGCCTGAGGAAGCGGCATGAGCACTAAATTAAGTGGTCCGCAAAAAGCCGCGACCTTCATGCTGGCGGTGGGGGAGGAGCACGCCTCAAAACTCTTCGCCATGATGCATGAAGATGAGATCCGCGATATCTCCCAAGCCATGGCCAGCCTTGGCACCGTATCCGCATCAGCGGTTGAGGATCTGGCGCGGGAATTTTCCGAAACCATAGGGCAAACCGGCCATCTGGTCGGTTCTTGGGAAACAACCGAACGCATGTTGCTGCGCACCCTGCCACGGGAACGCGTTTCGCAAATCATGGAAGAAATTCGCGGCCCTGCTGGGCGCACCATGTGGGACAAGCTCGGCAATGTGAACGAAGCCGTGTTGGCGAATTATTTGAAGAATGAATACCCGCAAACCGTGGCGGTGGTGCTTTCCAAGGTAAAATCCGAACATGCGGCGCGGGTCTTATCCATGCTGCCGGAAAGCTTCGCCATGGAAGTGGTCATGCGTATGCTGCGTATGGAAAGCGTACAAAAGGAAGCGCTTGAAGGTGTGGAGAAAACACTGAAAGCAGAATTCATGTCGAATCTGGCGCGGGCACAACGCCGCGACGCGCATGAAATGATGGCCGAAATCTTCAATAATCTGGACCGGCAATCAGAAACCCGCATCCTGGCCGCGCTGGAAGAACGCAACCGCGATGCTGCCGAACGTATCCGTTCATTGATGTTTACCTTCGATGATCTGGTGCGTGTTGATGGGCAGGGCGTACAGGTGCTGGTGCGTAGTGTTCCCAAGGAACAATTGCTGCTGGCGCTGAAGGGGGCGTCAGAAAATCTGCGCGATCTGTTCTTCAAGAACATGAGCGAGAGGGCCGGCAAGATGTTCAAGGAAGACCTTGCCAATTTAGGGCCGGTCCGCCTGCGAGATGTAGATGAAGCGCAAGCCGCCGTTGTGATGATGGCAAAGGACCTTGCCGCACAGGGTCAGATCACGCTCCAGGAAGGGCGTGAGGACGAGATGGTGTACTGATATGTCGCAGATCTTCGTTCCAGTTCCGCGTGGCCCCGCCTTGCCAGATTTCGCGCCAACATCCCTGATCGAAGCCCTGGATGCCGCGCGGGCGGAAGCAGCACGGGCACCGCCCGCCTCGCCTGAGCCAGACCCGATGGAAGAAACCATGCGGGCCGTAGCCGCGGCGGCGCGCGAAGATGGCTTTGCCGCAGGCCGCGCTTCCATGACACAGGAAGCCGTAAATCGGGCTGCGGAAAGCTTGGCGCAAATCGCGAAATACCTGACCGCCAGCCAGGAAGCTTCTGCACAGATCGCCGCCCAAGCCAGCCAAGGTGTGGCGCGCATCGCCCTTGCCATGCTGGATGCCGCCCTGCCTGGCTTGGCAGCACGCCAAAGCGCAAATCTGGTGGCGGCTTTTGCTGAAAG
>CAIMVB010000041.1 GCA_903844785.1 uncultured Rhodospirillales bacterium
GCGCCTTCCTTCCAATTGCGCATCGGTTCCGGCCAGCCAGGGCGCGATGACCGGTTGCATAATGCCTTCTACCAACCTGACGAGCGTAGCATCGGCCTTGGCGTGCAGGCCCTTTCCCGCGCCGCGCTGGATTTGCTGGCATGAGCGCGCATCGCATTGCGGAATTGACCGCGCCGGAAGTCGCTTCCCGCTTCGCCGCTGGCGCCGTGGCGATCCTGCCCATGGGCAGCCTAGAGACCCATGGCCCGGCCTTGCCCATGGGCGATTACCTGGTGGCCGAGGAAATCGCCTGCCGCATCGCCGCCAGCGCTTACGCCAAGGGTGCGGATGCGCTGGTGGCGCCAGCCATTCCCTTTGGTGGTGAGGATTTCTTCGCCGGCGTTGCGGGCGGCATCACTTTGTCTGTGGCAACCCTGACCGCCGTGATCGAAGAAATGGCCGAAGCCTTCATCAAAATCGGCACGCGTCGCATCATGATCGTGAATGGCCATGCCGGCACCATTGCGCCCGCCGATGCCGCCGCGCGCAGCATGCGCCATCGACATGGCGTGATCATCCCGGCGCTGCATCTATGGCGGGAAGCGGGCAAGCTGCATGGCGAATTGGGCGGGCAGCCCATTACCTTCGGCCATGGCGGAGACCCGGTGGCTTCCGTCACCATGGCGCTGAAGCCCGAACTCTGCCGCCCCGAAGCGGCACGGCCACGGGATGCGACGGGGCCTTATCTGGGCGTGCCACCAACGGGCTTTGGCGCCATTCGCGCCCATGGGGTGGAATTCGCCGTGCCGATGTGGGTGGAGGAAGTCGCCCCCGGCGGGGTCGCTGCGCCCGATCCGCGCGGAGCCAATGCCACCCATGGCTTGCGCATGGTGGAACAGCTTGTCGCCGCCGGGGCTTCGATCTGCGCGCAATTGCGCGATCACGCGCCGTGAAGCGCATTTGCGTCTATGGCGCCGGCGCCATCGGCGCGCATCTGGCGGCGAGGCTGGCCGCGGCGGGTGCCGAGGTCAGCGTCATTGCGCGCGGCGCGCATCTGGCCGCGATGCGGGCGCGGGGCATCACGCTGCGCACGGCGGAGGGCGATCAGAATTTCCCCGTGCAAGCCACCGAAAACGCTGCCGAGATCGGCCCCGTGGATGCCGTGCTGGTCACAGTAAAAGCGCCCGCCTTACCCGCTGTAGCGGCCGGAATCGCGCCTTTGCTTGGGCCGGATACGCCCGTTGCCTTCATCATGAATGGCATTCCCTGGTGGTATTTCGATGGCATTGGCGGCGCCTTGAAAGGCAAGCGCCTGTCGGTGCTGGACCCTGATGACGCGCTGCGCCGCGCCGTTGGGGTAGAACGCGCGCTAGGCGGAGTGATCTATGCCGCAAGCGCCGTGGTGGCGCCGGGCATTGTCACTTCGGAACATGCCGATCTGAAGCTTTTTCTGGGGGAGCCGGGGGGCGTGGTTTCCCCGCGCGCCCAAGCGCTGGCAGCGCTGTTGAGTGCGGGCGGCATGCCAACCGATGCGGTGGGCAATATCCGCCACCGCATCTGGGGCAAGCTGCTCGGGAATATGGTGGTGGGGCCGCTTTGCCTGCTCTCGCGCCAGGATATGAAGGCGACCCTTACAGACCCCGCGATCTTCGAAGCCGGCGTCAGGATTTCCGATGAAGGCACGGCTTTGGCCCGCGCCCTGGGGCATGATTTGAAAGTGCCGGGCGAAGTGCGGATGCGCCGCTTTGGGGAGACCGCGCATAAGCCTTCCATCCTGCAGGACCTGGAACTGGGTCGGCCCATGGAAATTGATGCGCTGTTCACCGCGCCCCTGCAGCTTGGGCAGGATTTGGGCGTGCCCATGCCCAATTTCGCGCTGATGGTGGCGCTGGCACGCCAAGCCGCCACCGCCGCCGGGCTGTATCAGCCCCCGATGGGCTGAGGCGGCGGGTCCTTCGGCAAGGCAAAAACCCCGCTGGAGCGCAGCACCGGCTTGCCATCGGCCATGCAAACACCTTGGGCAAAGACCAGGGTGCGGGTCTTGCGTAGCAGCACGGGTTCGCATTGCAGCCAGGTGCCCAGCAGCGCCGGGGCCAGGTAGTCCGAATTCAGGCTGATGGTGGTGAAGAAGCCCTTCACCCCTGCCAGGGTGAAGCCGCCAATACCCAGGGCCAGGTCCGCAAAAGTCGCCAACATACCGCCATGGGCCATGTCCTTGCTGTTGCAATGGCGCTTTTCAATGCGCAGCCCAAAGGCCAGCGGGCCCAGATCGCGCCGGATCATGATGGGGCCGATGGGGTCCAGAAAGGGGCCGCCGGCGGGGCGCGGCACGAAGCCTTCCGGGGTAGCGGGGGAGACAAGCTGATCCAAGGCGAAGCGACTTTCAGGTTGAATGGTGCCGGAAGCTAGTGCGGCCGCGGGATTCGCGAAACGCCCCCCCTTTGCCTTGGCTTTGCCCCGATTTGTCCCTAAGCGGCGCCGAGTACGGAGTAATGCTTGCCCATGAACGCCAAATCACCCTCGATCCTGCCCGTGATCCTGTCCGGCGGCACCGGCACCAGGCTTTGGCCGCTATCGCGCGAAAGCTATCCCAAGCAATTCTGGCCGCTCGCTTCCGACAAGACCATGCTGGCGGAAACCGCCGCGCGCGGTTCTGGCGCGGGCTTCCTGCCGCCGATGGTGGTGTGCAATGAAGCGCATCGCTTCCTGGTCGCCGAGCAATTGCGCGACAAGGGCGCATCCATCGTGCTGGAACCCATTGGCCGCAATAGCGCGCCTGCCATCGCCGCTGCCGCATTGCTCGCCGAGGAAACCGCGCCTGGTGCTGTGCTGTGGTTCATGGCCGCCGATGCCGCGATTGGCGATGTGGCTGCGCTGCAA
>CAIMVB010000042.1 GCA_903844785.1 uncultured Rhodospirillales bacterium
GCTCCGGCTTGACCTGGGCCTGATCCAGTTTCAGCCTTTCCGCAACGCCACAAGCAGAACCGTGGCGAGAAAGGGAGACTATCGCCATGCGTGATTTGCGTCTGACACGCCGCGCCGCCGTGGGCCTTTTGGCCGCACCTGCCTTGGCCCGCGCGCAGGGCGCCGATGCCTGGCCTTCGCGCAGTATTCGCCTGGTGGTGCCCTTCGGCCCAGGTGGCCCTACCGATGTCATGGCGCGCGTCATCGCGCCTGGGCTTTCGACAGCGCTAGGCAAGCCGGTAGTGGTCGAAAACCGCCCCGGCGCCAGCGGCAATGTTGGCATTGCCCATGCGGCGCGCAGCGCACCCGATGGCTATACGCTGCTGGTGACCTCCACCGGTTTCGTGGTGAACCCGACGCTGTTTCGCAATCCGGGCTATGACATTGCGAAGGATTTTGCGCCGATCACGGAATTGGGCGCATCCCCCAATACCATCCTGACCAAGCCAGACAGCGGCATCAATTCGGTTGCTGATCTTGTGGCCCGCGCCAAGGCAACACCAGGCGGGCTCAATATCGCCAATCCAGGGCTTGGTTCCACACCGCATCTGACCGCGGAATTACTGCGGCTTCGCACCGGCATTGAATTGGTGCAGGTCACACATCAAAGCGCGGCGCAGGCGGTGCAGGCGGTACTGGCCGGCACCACGCCAATTGGTGTGGCCGCGCTGCCGCCGGCGCATTCGCTGATCAAGGCCGGCACGCTCCGCGCCTTGGCGTTGACTGGTGAACAACGCTGGCATGATCTGCCCGATGTGCCGACCATGATTGAACTTGGCTATGAAGGGTTTGTCTCGGAAACCTTCCAGGGCTTGCTCGCCCCCACCGGCACGCCGCAGCCTATTCTGGACCGCGTCGCGCAAGTGGCGATTGCGCTGCTCAATGAAAATGAGACCCGAACGCGCTTGCTTGGCGCCGGTTTCACGTTGAACCCGAAAGGCCCGGAAGCGCTGGCGCAGCGTATCGCGCGCGAAGTGCCGCTCTGGCGCGATGTGATCGAAAAAGCCGGTATTCCGCGCGAGTAATATTAGCCGAGCTTTGCTTGAAGCTGCGTGAGTTCCGCCAGGAATCGCTCTGCCGCGAGACCTGGCGGCCAGGGGCGCCAGGCTTCTCCGCCAAAGCGCGTCACCAGCGGATCACGCGCCAGAAGGGCCGCACGAATACCAAGGGTTTCGCGCATCTCAGCCTCAGTCCAGCCTGCAATATGCACAGCCTCAGCCGCTGCGGCGGCGATATCAGCGGCTTTATGCGCGCGCTTGTCTTCCACCCCCCAAGCCGGCAGGCGATAGCGCAGCGCCACCGCCGCTGAAAGGCTTGCTTGCAGCGCCGCGAAACGCTCCCCCAAAAAGGGCTTCAGCGGTGAGATGCAATCGAAATTGATCAAGCCCTCATCCGCATCATGCAGCAATTCGCGCAATTCTTCCGCCGGCGTCAGCCAATGGCGCGTGCGCTGGCGGCGGAGTTGCAGCACAAAAAGCGCGTGCTGCGCGACAGAAAGCGGTTCCGGCCAAATGGAATGCCCGCCCCAGCGAAAGGTGCGTGCAAGCCCTGTCGCCAGATCCTCATCCGTCCAATCAAAGGGGGTTGGGGAAAGCAAATCCAACCGCCGCCCCGAAGGCAGCCGCACCCAGGCGCGTTCAGGACTGGGTGCGGCCATTTTCAATAGGTCGCGAAGGCGCGCCGGATGCCATCATCATCCAGCCCCTTGGTCAGCGCCAAGGAAAGCAGGATGCGCGCCTTTTGTGGCGTCAGGTTATCGGCGCTGATGAAGCCGGATTTATCGCCGCGCTGCGTGCGGAAAGTGCGGCCCGATCCAGCGCGGCTGGAAAGCACCACCTTCACGCCGGCAGCCACCGCCGCTTCACCGGCTTTCACCATGGCGGGCGTCACATAGCCGGGCGCAAAACCGGCGGTGACAATCCCCTTGGCGCCAGCAGCAACAAAGGCATCAATCGCCGCGCCATCCGCGCCTGCATAGCAATAGGCAATATCCACGCGCGGTAGTGCTTCCATCCCGCGCACATCAAATTCCGTATCGGGGGCAATTTTACGAATAGGCTTGCGATACCAGGCGATCATATCGCCATCCGCATGACCCAGCACGCCGAAATCCGCCGTGCGGAAGGTTTGCATCCGCAATGTGGAGGTTTTCGTCACATCGCGCGCCGCCTGAATTTCATCATTCAGCAGCACCAGCGCACCCAAGCCCCGCGCGCCCGGATCAGCGGCAACGCGGATGGCATTGACGATATTCATCGGCCCATCGCCGGAAAGCGCGGATGCTGGGCGCTGTGCGCCCACCAGCACAACGGGAATTGTTATTTTCAGCGTAAGCGAAAGGAAATACGCCGTCTCCTCCAGGCTTGCCGTGCCATGCGTGATGACAATACCCGCAAGCTTCGGGTCTTCCGCGGCGAGCTTATGGCAAAGCCCAAGCAATTCCTTCCATTCCGGCCAGGCCAGTTGCGTCGATGGAATGGCGCGGAAGGGCACCGGCACAACATCTGCCACCAAAGCCGCTTCGGGGATGCGCGCCAGCAGCGCATTCACATCCAGCACCGTGCCATTCGCCAGATAATCCAGGATATCAAGCGGTCCCGTGCCCATCGAGGATATGGTGCCGCCCGTGCCAATCACGGCAACACGCGGCTTCATGCCGCCACCTCAGAAGCTGCGGCAGCGTTCAGTCTTGCAATCACATGATCCACGGTCATGACATCTCCAAAAATATTCCAAAACGCGGCCAGTGAGGCGTTATGTTCCGCGTCATTCATGGCCGCATTGGCATCAGCCACCATGATGGTGCGGAAATCCAGCATCATCGCATCCCGCGCGCTGCTTTCGCAGCAAACATTGGTCACCGTACCCCCAATCAGCACGGTATCAAAACCCCGCGCCCGAAGCCGCGCCGGCAGATCGGATGAGCCCTGGATGAAGGCGCTGAAGCGGCGTTTCAGCACCTTTTCATCTTCGGGCCGCACATCCAGGCTGGGCCACAGCGCATGGCCGGGGCTGCCTTCCGTCATGGCCGCGACGCGCCGCGCCCGGGCCGCAGGCGTCGCCATGCGCTGCATCACACTCCAACTTGTATCGCAGGACGCGTCATGGGTGTTTTGTATCCAGAACACCGCGCCGCCGGCGTGGCGCAAGGTGGCCGCCAGGCGATTGATGGCTGGGACGATGTGCTCGGCCATGGGGCAGCAGGCATGGCTGATGGCGGGGTCCATGAAGCCAAGCTGCATATCAATCACCACAAAGGCGGTGCGGGCCGGCTTCAGATCATTGAAGGGATGTGCGGTGCCGCAGCGCGCTTCAACGCGGGCGATGATCTCGGGCGGGATGGCAAGCTTGTGCATGGTTTTTCCTGTCCATAGGGCTTGGGATGGCTTGCAATCCCCATGCCCAGCCTATTCGGCCTTGCGGTCCAGCACCGCCGTGGTCAGGCGCGAAACACAGGCCAGCTTGCCATTGGCGCGGTGGATTTCCGTCTGCCAGACCTGGGTGCGGCGGCCCAGATGCAGCGGGCGGCACAGCGCGGTGACGCTCTCCCCCTCCGGCACGGCGGAGACATGATTGGCATTCACTTCCAGCCCCACAGCCTGCTGACCCTCGGGCAGGGTCAGGGTGGTGGCCAGGCTACCCAGGGTTTCGGCCAGCACGACCGAGGCGCCCCCATGCAATATGCCGTAGGGCTGCACATGGCGCCGATCCACGGGCATTTCAGCCCGGATGAAATCCGGCCCTACCTCCAGGATACGGATCCCAAAGGCACCGGGCAGGCTATTGGCCATGCGGGCTTCGATGGCCGCTGGCGTTGCGGGTCTTTTCCAAATGCTCATGCCTTTACCTCCTGCACGGAAACCGGGTGGGAAGGAAGCCTACAGCCAAGCCCAGGCAAGGAAAGGCATGTGCCTTTCCGGAGGGCAGATCTTCACTCAGCAAACGAAATGGAGGCTAAATTTTCATTTATTTTGAATTTTTTCTGTCTTGCATTGTATCGCTAAAATAATTAATTTAGTTATACCACTCTTCTTGCATTTCGTTGCCGCGAAGGACAGGCAAAACCATTGCGCATTCTGCTTGATATATCGCGGCTCATATCTGGAACGCGGCGCAGGCTGCCAACAGGCATAGACCGGGTCGAATACGCGTATGCGCGCCATTGCCTAGGGCGGGATGATCGGACGGTAAGCTTTGTGGTTCGTGGCCCTTTCGGCCCCACCGTCGCTGTTCCGCATAAGCTTGTTGCTGATCTTTTGCCCTTGCTGGGGAAGCAATGGGAAGCAGGGGATCTCTCCCCTGACTTGATGAAAGCAGCACTTCGCCTGGCGCGGCAGGCACGGCGGCGCCAGTGGCTGGGCCTTGGGCGGGATGAGTTGGAAAAAGGGCTAAATGGGCCTGGATCGCCCATCTATCTTTTGGTGTCCCACCGGCTGGCGCATTGGCCAAGGCCCATTGTCGCGCTCAAAAAACGCGGGGCGCGTTTTGTGGCCTTGGTGCATGATCTTATTCCAACCAATTACCCTGAATATGCGCCTACCAATGGCGCGCTTGATCACGTCGCGCGCGTCAATACCTTCGCCACGCTGGCCGATGGCATCATTGTCAATTCTGCGGCCACGGCTGCGGAGTTGGCGCCGCATTTGCAAAATGGGATCATCAACATCCCCCTATTGGCAGCGTCGCTTGGAATTGATGCCCCCCGGACCGATACAAACTTCCCAAGACCCGCTGGGCCTTACTTCGTCTGCCTTGGCACAATCGAACCCCGCAAGAACCATCTGCTGCTGCTGCATATTTGGCGGGATTTGGCCCAGCGCATGGGCATGGAAACGCCCAAGCTCCTGATCATTGGGCGGCGTGGCTGGAAAAACGAAAATATCATCGACATGCTAGAGCGATGCCCGGCCCTGGCCGGAGTAGTGCGCGAATATGCGGACCTGCCGGATGATGCCGTGGCGGGGTTGCTGCAAGGTGCACGGGCATTGCTTTTTCCTTCATTCGCGGAGGGCTACGGCTTGCCTTTGGCTGAAGCGCTGGCGCTTGGTGTTCCCGCGATTTGTTCAGACCTGCCGGCACTCCGCGAAGTAGGCGGCGACGCGCCGGATTATCTCAGCCCCTTGGATGGGCTTGGCTGGCGCCATTTCATCCTTGGTTTTGCCGAGGAAGATAGCCGCCTACGCGAAAAGCAATTGCAGCGCTTGGCGCAATGGTCGCGCCCAAGCTGGACCCAACATTTTGCGCTTGTCGATCCGTGGCTCCGCCAATTTGCCAGCCTGCCCGATCCGGTGGCGGCGCGCCAAAATGCCGCGCTTTCGCATGACGTGGCAAACCCGGTGCTTGCGGCCATGGTTCCCTCAGAAGCGCGGAGCTTTTAGGCTATGCGAAGCAGTCAACGGCCAGGGCGCCATCCTGCGCCGCCCATCGCCATTATCGGTGCGGCGGCCAGGCTGCCCGGCGCGCCTGACCTGTCCCGCTTCGCGGCATTGCTGCGCCAGGGCGTGGATGCCGTTACCGAAGTACCGGAAGATCGCTTCGAGAAAACGCGCTGGTATCATCCGCGGCTTGGCGAAGCAGGGCGCAGTTACAGCTTCGCCGCCGGCACGATTGGCGATGTTAAAAGTTTTGACGCCGAAGCCTTCGGCCTTTCCCCGCGTGAGGTCGCAGAAGCAGATCCCCAGCAAAGGCTGCTCCTTGAAGTAACGCGCGATGCTTTTGAAGATGCAGGGCTTCGCCCCGAAAGCCTCGCCGGGCGCAAGATCGCGGTCTTTATCGGCGGGTCTTCCACGGATTATGCGGAGATACGCCTGCAAGACCCCGCGGCCGCGGATCGCTTTCTGATGACAGGCAATGCGCTATCCATCCTGTCCAATCGCATCGGCCACGTCTTTGATTTGCGCGGCGGGGCGCAGACCATTGATACCGCCTGCTCATCCTCACTTGTTGCGCTGCATCTGGCAGCGCGTGCCTTGGCCGATGATCCAAGCCTGGAAGCGGCCGTAGTGGGGGGCGTCAATCTGCTTCTTTCCCCTTACGCCTTCATCGGCTTTTCGCGCGCGGGCATGCTTTCTGCGCGCGGGCGCTGTCAGGTTTTTGATGCGGCGGCGGATGGCTATGTGCGCGCCGAAGGGGCAGGCGTTATCATCCTGCGGCGCCTTGCGGATGCAAAGGCAGCGCAGGAGCCCATCCGCGCCCTGCTGCTTGGCACTGCCAGCAATACGGCCGGGCGCACCATCGGTATTTCACTGCCCAATCGTGATGCACAGGCGGCGCTGCTGAGCGGATTGTTGCGCGACACCGAAGTGCATCCAGATCGCTTCATGGCTTTTGAAGCGCATGGCACCGGCACTCAGGCCGGGGACCCGGCGGAGGCCTGGGCGATTGGTCATGCCGTGGCGCGCCATCGCGCAGCAGCCTTGCCCATTGGTTCCGCCAAGGCGAATATCGGCCATCTGGAAGCGGGCGCCGGCATGGCCGGCTTGCTCAAAGCCATGCTCATGCTGGAACAGGGTTTTGTGCCCCGCGCGCTGCATTTCGCAACGCCCAATCCTGCGATTGACTTTACCGGGCTCAACTTGGCCGTACCGCGCGCGACCGAAACCCTGGCCGTGCCGCATGATGCAGTGATGGGCGTCAATGCCTTTGGTTTTGGCGGCACCAATGCGGTAGCGCTTTTGGGCCGCGCCCCGCATCCGCACCCAAAGCCCGCCATGGCCGCAAGGCCCACCCCGCCCTTGATTCTTTCCGCGCGTTCCGCCGAAGCACTCCGGCTTTCTGCGGCGCGTTGGCGCGAAGCGCTGACAGGCGCCGATCACCAGCACGCCGCCGCTTTGGCGCGCGGTCAGGCGCGCTATCGGGATTTGGCACCGCATCGGCTGGTGTTGCGTGGGCGCGATGGCGCCGCGCTCGCTGCCCGCCTTGCCGCCTGGGAAGCCGGGGAACGTGAGGCAGGCGCATCCCAAGCGGTGGCACTTACGGGCCGCATCGCCTTTGTCTTCAGCGGCAATGGCGCGCAGCATGCGGGCATGGCGCAGGAGGCGCTGCGTGCCTCCTCTGCTTTTCGGCGCGGTGTGCAGGCTGCCGATGCGGCGCTGGCCCCGCGCTTGGGTGTCTCTCCCGCCGCGCTGATCAAGGCGGGCATCACCGAAAAAGAATTGGCGGGCACGGATTTAGCGCAGCCGCTGCTGTTTACCGTGCAGATGGGCATCCTGGCCGCGTTGCGGGACCAGGGCATCACCCCGGATATGGTGCTTGGGCATTCCGTGGGCGAAGTCGCGGCGGCGCACGCGGCGGGGTTGCTTTCCCTTGATCAGGCGGCGGCGCTGATTGTGGCGCGCAGCCGGCACCAGCACGCCACGCGCGGCACCGGGCGTATGGCGGCGATTGGCGCATCTCCCGAAGCCATTGCGCCGCTTTTGGAAAGCTGGGGTCCTGGGCTTGAAATCGCCGCCATCAATGCGACGGCGGCGCTCACCATCGCCGGCCCTGCCCCCGCGATTGCGCGGCTATGCCAGGCGGCGGAAGCGGCACGGCTGGTCGCCATTCCGCTTGACCTTGATTACGCCTTCCATAGTGCCGCGATGGAACCGGTGCGCGCGGGGCTTTTGCAGGATTTGGCAGGGCTGATTTCTGCGCCGGGCACCTGCCCCATGATCTCCTCTGTGACGGGCAAGGCTTTACCAGGCGCTGAAATGGGCGCCGATTATTGGTGGCGCAATTTGCGGGAGCCGGTGCGCTTTCAGGCTGCGGTGGCGGAAGCGGCGCGGCAGGGGGCGCGGCTTTTCCTCGAAATCGGCCCGGCGCCGGTCTTGCAGAATTACCTGCGGGAGACGCTGCGCGCCGAGGCGGTGGAAGCCGCCGTGCTGGCCAGCCTGAAGCGACAGGACCCGCCGGGCGACCCCTTCCCTGCCATGGCCGA